>JAFGWN010000187.1 GCA_016937115.1 Balneolaceae bacterium
GAATTTTGCCAGTAGTATTCGCCCACATTCGAAATACCCGACATTCCGAAGGCGTAGAGATCTGCCCCGGAATGGGTGCTATATCCCTGGAAATTCCGCTGCAGCGTACCCTCATCCATCGCCCGGCTCAGCTCTTCATCTTCACGAGAAAAATGGTCCATTCCAATAAAACGATAACCGTTTTGAGTGAGGTGCAATATGCTTTCCTGTAGCATGGCCAGTTTCTCATCGGTTGAGGGCATCTCTTCAATTTTTAGCAATTTTTGGGCCGGCATCAGGCTGGGAATATGAGCATAGCTGTACACGGCCAGGCGGTCGGGCTGAAGGGTAAGTACATCGTCCATGGTTTGCCGGAATGTCTCCAATGTCTGCCGCGGGAGTCCGTAGATCAGGTCAAAATTGATCGCATCAATGCCCTCTTCGCGCAGCCATTCGGTTACTTGCCTGGTTTGTTCAAAAGGCTGGATGCGATGGATCGCCTTCTGTACATCGGGATTCGTATCCTGCACGCCCAGGGAGGCCCGGTTGCAGCCAATAGCTTTTAAAGCCAAAATATGGCCCCGGGTACAACGACGCGGATCAATTTCTACCCCGAACTCTGTATCAGCTGTTAAATTAAACCGCTTATTAATAGATGTTCCAAGTCTTAACAGTTGCTCAGGTTTTAAAAATGTAGGCGTACCGCCTCCAAAATGAATTTGTATTACGGGTGAATCTTCATGCAGCAGCGCTGCTACCTGGTCCATCTCCTTTTCAAGGTAGTCAAGGTAAAGATCACCGCGATCCTGATCTTTGGTGATAATTTTTGTGCATCCACAGTACCAGCACAGTGAGAAGCAAAAGGGGATATGGAAATAAAGCGAAATATCCCTTGGCTTGCTGTTGCGCTCCAGCAGACAATGATAAAGATTTGAGGTGTCCTGTTCGGATGTTTCGCTAAACTGCACGGCCGTGGGGTAGGAGGTGTAGCGTGGGCCCTGCACGTTGTATTTTTTAATAAGTTCTAAATCCATTGTACCAATATTTATAGACCACCAATGACACTGATTCTGCGAATTATCACAGATTACAATCTGTGTAAACCTGTCTTATCTGCATTCTATTTTCTATTAAAAATCTTTTTTGTTAAACAGTCGCATGCTTCGCCAAAGAGGCACGCCCAGCCAGATCATCAAACAACCGGCGGCAACGCTTATGCCCATCATGCTTCCAAAAAATCGGTTAAAAACTGCACCGGTATAGCCCATCAGTGCCTGGATGTCGAATTCCAGCAGTACGGTAATGCGAGCCAGGTCAATGGGATTCAGCATGGCCATGGCCAGCATCGGCTCTTCGATAGGGTAATCACCCAGCAGAAAGATGGCCAGCAGTACCAGTCCGTCGTAGATGACGGCCAGAAACAGCCAGCCCACCAGCGCAAAGCCCAGCCCTTTAATGCGGTCTTCGAAAAACCGGAGGCCCAGCCAGAACCCGAGCCCGGTAAACAGCACCGTAAGAAGATTGCCGAGTACCAAAATAAGGATGATGGACCGAATGCTGGTTGAAACAAATAATCCGAAATAGGTCATGGGCAATCCTACGCCCAGGGTAAAGGCCAGGGCCAAAGGAGCAGCCAAACCGCCGAATAATCCCCAAAACAGGGTTTTACGATCCAGGGGCTGAGCCAATAAAAGTTCGGTAAATTCGCGCGATTGATACAGGTACAGGGCTCCGTAGATCATTCCGACAAGAGGAATGAGCAATAACATAATATTAGCAATGCTGAGTAACGCTTTCGAACCGGTTCCCCCGAATCGGATCATCGCATCAGCCATCAACAGGTAAATCAGGCCGTAGCCGATAATCCATTTTCCGCGAAACAGGTCTTTCCATTGATATTTTAAAATGCTTAGTGCCTTCATGCTGCTTCTTCCTCCATCATTTTAGCCACAGCGCCTTCTAAGCGCTGCTCTTTTTGTTTCTCAATGAGTTCTTGCATTGGTCCGTGATACCTGATGTTGCCTTCTACAATGAAGATCAGGTAGTCGGCCAGTTCTTCAATTTCACTCATAATATGGGTGGTAAGCAAAATGGTTTTGCCAGCCTCTTTTTCACGGTGTACGCGCTTTTTAAACTGGACGCTTGCGTGGGGATCGAGTCCCGCCGTGGGTTCATCAAAAATGAGAATCTCCGGATCGAACATCATCGCCAGTACGGCGCCCACCTTTTGACGATTGCCACCCGAAAGGGTGCGCATGCGCTTATCCAGTTCCGATTCAATGCCGAAATACCTAATCAGTTCCTCTTGATTTGTCTTTTCAGCATTACGAACCTCTTTAATAAAATTGAACAGTTCCCGCACTGTCATATTTTCGGGATAACGGGCGATCTGGGGCATATAGCCAATTTTCCTGCGATAGTCCCAGCGATTCTTAATTGATTCTCCATCGATTATAATATCTCCGGCATTGGGTTTTACCAGTCCCAGCATTGTTTTTATGGCAGTAGTTTTGCCTGATCCATTTGGACCCACAATGCCGGTAGCCCGGCCGGCCGGAATTTCCAGGTCGATGTCATCAAGAACCGTCAAGAGACCAAACCGTTTCCTCAATCCTTTTATTTTAATCATGGTATTTTGGTCATTTGTGGTTCGGAGTCAACAAGAGTTTCTGGTGTTAATACCGGCATGATTTTTTCAGCGGCATCCAGAATATCGATCAGCAGGCTGCGCAGTAACAACAGCGACTGCGGTTGTTTTTCTACGAGTATGGAAAACAGCCGCACCGGGTGGTGGGGCACGTCTCCGGTGCCGTCTCGGTCCAGGTCATATCCCTCGTATTGACTCCAGTAGTTGTGATTAAATTCGTTAAAACTCTGCCGGCTGTTGGTGGACACTTCAAAGGCATTGTCTAAAAAATTGTTATTGGTGAACAGGTTATCAGTGGAGTTGGCCATTAGCTCAATACCCCAGCCGTTCTGCTTAAAGGTGTTGCTTGTAAATTCATTATTATTGGTCGATTCGATGTACAATCCCACTGAATTATTGATAAACAGATTGCCTTCAATTCGGCTTCGGTTAATTTCTTTCAGCAGCATCCCGTAGGCCGATGCGCCCCAGTTGTCTTCAAACCGGTTATTTAAAATCTTCACATTTTCGGTGTACATGACCGCCACGCCGCCGCCGTTATTTCGGAAGGTATTTTCTTCGTAGCGGCAGTTATCGGAATACATAAAGTGGATGCCGTAGCGAATATTTTCTTCACTCAGGTTCCCCGAAATGCTGGCTCCTTCAACAAACTCAAAATAGAGTCCGTCACGGTGACCCTTTACATAGTTATCCTGGATCGTCACATCTTTGGAATACCACAGGTGGATGCCGTTGCCGGATTTTGTTTCACGCTCTCCCGAGGCCGTGATATGATTATTCTTGATCAGGGCATTGGAAGACTGCGCCAGGTAAATCCCGAAGAAATTATCCACCAGGGTGGTATTTTCAATAACCGTGTTATCGGTTTCTTTAATCAGAATTCCGGCGTAATCCTCCATAAAACTGGTGCTGGCATGTTTTACAGTAACGTTCTTAAGCGTTACATTATCGGCCGTAATAACAATGACAAAGCCCTGGCGTTCTCCGTCAATAACAACTTTTCCTTCGCCAATGATAGTCATCGGTTTGTCTACCCGGATGTCGTATTCTCGATAGGTTCCTTCCTTAATGAGAAGTGTATCGCCGGGGTTGGTCTCGATGATACCCTGCTTTATGGAATCAATGGGACCATTCGGTGATACCGTAACCTGGCGGGCTAATCCCGTTTGCCAGAGCATCACAAAAAGGGTAATGAGGCCCAGTATTTTTTTATTCGCCCGCATTTTATTCCTCAATCCTTATTAACATTACTTCATGCTTTTACATGTTGGACATATGCATCTTTATTTGAGATACATCATCCCAACGTAACAGCTTACCCGGTTTTTGTTGCAGGTGTTTTTCTGCTGATACTTGTGATGGCAAAGCCAGCAGTGATTCGCCCATTGGACTTTTAATTACGTCGCTTTTAATATATTGTGCTTTAGGTGCTTCCAGCCATTCTCCGGGATTGTCAAAGTTGTTGACCCAAAGTTTAGCTCCCTCAAGCTCGTTGCTGTGTTGACGCTGATATACAGCCATACATTCGACAGCATCAAACGTGTAGGCCTTACCTTTGTCGGTCACAATCTGTGATGCAAACCGGGAATCGGTAATCATCATTTTACAGTGCTCACATTCATCATTGCCGTAATGAATCGTAGCCGGCTCCTGGCTGCAGGCCGTCAATAATAAGAATATGCCTGTGAAAAATATTGGTTTAACAGAAATCATTGCAACCTCATGGTCTATTGCTATGCAGCTATTTTTGAGTTTTTGCTCCCGGGGGATTCATTTTCTGCATCATCCTCTCTCCACCAGATCCATCCCGCAATACCCATTGATAGAAGCGCAAAGTAGAAGCCAATATGCGGCATTGATGTAGCATTGATATTCAGCAATTGCTTGCTGCCGATAAGTGGAGGCTGGTAAGTCATACCCGGCACTTTGATCGGGGCATTGGGATTAAGATTGTGACCGTAATCGTATCCCCACAAATAGAAATCGACCAGCCCTGTAAGGGCAAACAACACAAAGATACCAAGCCATATCAGCACCCATTTTCGATTTCCCATCCAGGCAATGGCTAATCCACTGACGATCAGGAAAGCAAAAATAAAGGGCATAATTTTCAGTTCCGGGATAGATTCCGGAGTAATGGGCTTCATGCCGATGTAGTGATTTAACCCATTGATATTTTCCAGATCATGTGGATGCTTACCGTTGATGTCATTCACAGTGATATTCATTCCAATACCTTCTGGATATTGCGGAGCCTCCATCCCGATACTCCAAATAGGGAAGAAGTAGACTCCAATGAGCAAGAGTGCGGCCAGTGCCATCCACATTCTGTTTTTATTTTTCATAAACAACCTCGTTTATAGAATTAACGAATATTAAGATAAGGAGAGGGAAGCTTTCAACCTTCCCTCCACAAAGGATTGAGGTCTATTGACCCGTTCCATAGGTGATTTCTACATCAGAATCTTCGGGTGAAACCCGTACATACCCCTGCATCTCCTGGTGGAGAGCTGAACAGAAGTCGGTGCAATAGAATGGTAAAACACCCGGTTTCTTAGGCTCCCATTTTAGGGTGAGGGTTTCGCCAGGCATAATAAGCAGCTCGGCGTTGTTGGCACCTTTGATGGCAAAACCGTGAGGCACATCCCAAGCCTGCTCAAGGTTGGTGACGTGGAAATAAACTTCATCACCTACTTTAATACCCTCGATATTATCCGGAAAAAAATGGCTTCGGATTGCGGTCATATATACATGCACTGTGTTGCCATCGCGAACGACTTTTGCTTGCTTCTCACTCTTGGCGGCATAGGGGTGGTTATTCTCTTCCAGCTTGTAAAAACGCGTCTGGTTTTCTATGACCTTCTCACGTGTAATAGCTTGCGCATAGTGAGGCTCACCCTCGGTGGGGAAGTCGAGCAGCAGCTTCATCTTATCACCAGAGATATCGATCAATTGGGCTGAGTGGAACATTTCAGGTCCCGTAGGCAAGTAGCGATCCTTGGTTATCTTGTTCAGGGCTACCAGATATTTACCATCTGGATTCTGGCTGTCGCCGCCCGGGATCATCAAGTGACCCGGAGAGTAGTATACATCGATACGATCTACCACTTCGGTTTTCTCGATATCCCATTTTACGATCTCGGAAGAGATAAAGGCGGTCGTATAGGCGTAGCCCTTATCGTCAAACTCGGTGTGCAGGGGACCCAGGCCCGGATTTTCGACCTCTCCGTGAAGGATAGAATCATACTTGAGTACCGGAATGCCCATAACTTCCCCTTCGTAATCCTCATTTTCGATCGCTTGCTGCATCTTGGAAAATGAGTGCACGGGTATAACTGTAGAAAGCTTACCACCGGCTGCGATATACTGTCCCGTAGGATCAACGTCTACCCCGTGCGGTGATTTCGGCGTTGGCAGGAAGTACACAATGCCTTCCAGCTCACGGGGGTCGAGTACGCGCACTTCTTTAAGGGTTTCACTTTTTACTTCGCCGGTTGAGTGGTCTACATAGTTGCGGACGTGCTCACCGGGAATCATGCGACCTTTGCCTTCTTTAGCATATTGGGCTGCTTTTTCCCAGTTAACCGCGGCAATGAAGTCCTTGTCGTTTTTGGAGGCATTGATTTCCAGCAGCGTATTGGCTTCTTCACTGTTGTAGCTGGTAAAGAATGACCATCCGTTAGACGGGCCCTTGCCAGCGTGTGACAAATCGTAGTCGAAACCAGGCATCATAATTTGGAAATCGATGCTCATTTTTCCTTCATCAGATACCTTGATAAACGAGATGGTGCCCTTGAAATTCTCTTTGTAGGAATCGATAGAGACATCCATATTTTGCAGATCTTCATCGTCCATGGGAACGCTGAATCGCGTAGCAGCAGATACATATTCTGTATTAGGAGTTACAAATGAAGAGGCGTGGTTACCTGCAGAATTGGGAATCTCAATAATTTCCTGGGTTTTGAAATCATTAAGCCCGATACGTGCTATCCGCGGCGTGTTATTTTCGTTGATGAAGACCCATCGCCCATCTGTCTCGCCGTTGGTTTGCGAAAGTTCTGGGTGGTGCGCATCGCCCCAGGGTACAAAACCGTGAGAAGTATTTAGCATTGCTTTGGTTTCTTCACTGTATCCATAACCACTGGAAGCTGACTGTGAAAAGACCGGAATCGTATAAAGGTGACGGCCGGAAGGTAATCCATAGACGCTCAACTGACCGTTATACCCACCGGAGAAGAATCCGTAAAACTCGTCGTATTCTCCTGGAGCTACATATACTTTAGCAGCTGCATCGTCACTGGAACCCAGCTGTTTTTGCGTGCAACCATACGATAGCAGACCGAAAACTACCAGTGCTGGTAGTATTGATCTGAATGTCATTTTATTTGTTTTCATAGTTATTGTTTTGTTCTGGTTGGAGATTAAAGGATTAAGATCTTGGCTATTCTTTTCTATCCTCCGAGGCCAAATACTCTACAATTGCCCGTGCATCTTCTCGGCTTAAATTTTGGTCAGTCATTACTGTAGCATATTCGCCGAGTAATGCTTTTGGGATAGGATGTTTTTGAATCATTTCTGAAGGATTAAGCATCATATTCATGAGATAGGCGGGGGTTCGTGTATTTGTTATTCCCCCCAACGGTGGCCCTACATAGCGGCTGTTGAGCTTGTGACATGCCGAGCATTTGAGTTCAAAAATCTTTTCCCCTTTGGTGATTAGCTTTTCATTTAGCGTATCGTCCAGCTCTACGTGCTCGGTTACCGGCCCAATGCCGTGCTCCATTTGAAAGTCGGTTAGTTCACTTGACTCTTTTTGACCCGAAGAATCTTTGGAAGTGTTTTTTGAATCAGACCCGCCACCACAGCCTGCAAATAAAACGCCTGCCATAACGGTCAATCCTATTAATTGTCTAAATCTGTTCTTCATAATTAAGATGCTTTCCTATTTTAGTTTTAAGAGTATTTTATCTTTTATTTATATACATGCAACTACTATGCCATTTAAATTGTATCCTTAATTCAGCGAAATAAATGGTTTGCCACTGGTGTTTTTGCATCCTTGCAAGAGATATACATGGTTTAACTTGCATCATTGCAATCGTTATTTAATAACCATTCAAATCCGCCATGTTCGGTAATGCGGAGGTTTTGCTCTTTACCTTTCTTGGCAAGTTCCATCAGGTTGGTATTTTCGAGCATGTAGCGGATGCCATCGCGGGTGCCAGCCCATTTTTCGTGGAGGGGACAAGGTTTTTTAACGCCACAACCTGGCAGCCCCAGGGCACATTCGGTAAAGAGCTCCACTCCGTCTATAGCAGCTACAATTTCAAAGAGATTAACTTCGGATCCGGACTTGGTAAGTCGGATTCCTCCCTTGGGACCTTTATGAGATTCCATCAGTCCCGTGCTGGTGAGTTGCTGTAGAATTTTGGTGAGAAAATGGAAAGAAATATCCAGTTTTTCACTTATTTCACGAATGGAGACATATCCATCATTTTCTTGAGAAGCAAGAAAAAGCGACGATCTCAATCCATATATGCACCCTTTTGATAATAACATGCTTAAAGAGTTTTAAGAGTATTTTGTCTTAATTTAAGATTGTCCTGATCAATGACCAAATATTTTTTGCTATTTTTTCAGATAAATTTTCTGGATTGGGTTTCCCTTATCCTGCTTCGTTATGTATCTCGAAACAAACCCTGGGTAAAAACTAACCCGATGCACGTTGGCATTTACACCTTTGTTGAGAGCACGGATGCGATGCCGGAGGAATTGGAGGTTAAAGAATTGCTCCGGGACCAAAGGGTGGTAGCGACAAAGCACTACTCGAATACATTCAGGCAAATGGAGATAAGGGCTTCCACTACAGTGGTCCCGTTCGTATGGGTAAAAATGTTATGATAATTACCACCGGGATTAATAAGTTCGGTGAAACCATAACTATCATATCTCACGCCGAGATGGAGACTATTAGAAGGGGGGGATATAAACGGAAGAAAGCGATCCCCTAAACAAGAGTTACTTGGTATACCAGCTTCCATCTGTGGTCCACTTGTCTCTTGGCCTGCCACCTGGTCATTGTGAAGGAGGTGTACTGCGCCATTTCATTATGCACTGGAAATGGGAATGTGATAACAAATTACTTTGCTAAATAGCATCCAATCAAATTGACGTTACCGTATTATGATAGTGTGAACAAAACAAAAAAAGATAAAAGACTCTTAAATCTTTATAATTTCTTCACAATGGCATCGTAGCTTAGGAATGAATCAAAGAAAGGACCCTTTGGGTTTTTAATTTAGAGATAATGAAAAGACTTTACTCAGTTACATTACTTATTTCGCTTCTGGTAGGCACCTTACAGCCGATTCTGCCGATGATCGAATATCAGCTGCTTGAAGGCGATATTATTGAGCTTCTTGGGTTCGGCGAAGAAAATACCGAAACAGGTTGTGATATGTCTACTTGGGGGATGGGGGAAAGCAAAGCTCAGCAGACGGAAACTAACCAAAGCCTGCTGGATGTTGATTACTATCCGTTGGCCCTGGAGATGACGGCCATTCCTGACCCCTTTGTTTCCCAGAAAAAATCTCGAGTTTACTTACCCACCGCAAAGGATATTATTAGCCCTGCATTTCTACCCAATCCTCCACCTCCGCGGATGGGCTAAAGTCTGTTGGGGATGCTGCTATCTTATTAATAGATTAAGAAAGAATGAATTTGCAGTATTTCTACAGATTAAAAATGATTTAAACACTTCTTAATTAGCTCAATTTAAAAAAATATCCGCACAGCGGAGGTATCATTATGAAAATACTAAAATACATATCAATTATTGTTGGGATGCTGCTGGCAATAGATGTATCAATGGTAACAGCACAACAGCAAGAAAAAAAGGCCGAATACCAGATTGATGGCAAATGGTACGGGTTGCCCGATGCTAAACTTTTTCAGGAAGAATATGACGGCCCACCGGTAGTAGGTGATCACCTGACCCGCTTGCCCAATGTGGCACCATTGCAGCCGGGCAACCAAACACATGATGTACGCATTGACGTAGTAGCCCAAGAAGTGGAAGTGGCCCCCGGGGTGCGCTATAAAGCGTGGACATTTGGCGGATCGGTACCCGGGCCGGTACTGCACGTTCGTGAAGGTGATAAAATTAATTTCACCATGATGAATAGGTCTCACGAAAAAGTATCAGTTTCTCAGCCGGCCAAAGGGGACGCAATCTTCTTGGAGCAACTTCGGCAAAACAATCCGCAGAATCCCAAAGCTATATCACAGCCCATGTTGCACTCCATGGACTTCCACTCGGGAACCGTAGCCGCTGATGATAAATGGCGCAACGTGCCTCCGGGTATGACTCTGCAGTTTGAGTGGATTGCCAACTATCCCGGCGTTTACATCTATCACTGTGGTACGCCTCCTGTACTCCAGCACATGTCCATGGGGCAGTACGGTGTGGTTATTGTTTCACCAAAAGAGGGTTATCCCACCGACGACCAAGTGGACAAAGAGTTTGCTGTAGTGCAATCGGAGTTCTATCTAAAGCAGACAGCGGCTGTTCAAGACAGCAACTTGTACGCGCCCAGTGGAAAAACGGCCGAAGACAGCCTGTATGAACTGGACTACGATGCGGCTATGAAAAAGCAGCCTTCTATTGTCGCGTTTAACGGTCACCAGAATGCCATGATGGACAATCCCCTGAAAGTTGAAAAAGGCGACCGGGTGCGACTATATATGTTGAACGTAGGTCCTAATGATGTAGCC
>JAFGWN010000188.1 GCA_016937115.1 Balneolaceae bacterium
ATCGCGGTTGGTTACAATACCGATGAGCGTATTGTCTTTTTTAACAATTGGAATGCCGCCAATTTTATGTCTTTTCATCAACCTGCGCGCCTCCCGGACTGTTGCATTTTCCGGCAATGTTACCGGGTCAACAATCATACCACTTTCACTGCGTTTCACCATGCGCACATGGTCGGCCTGGTCTTCAATCGACATATTTTTGTGCAGCATGGCAATACCGCCTTCACGCGCAAGCGCAATAGCCAGGCGGTATTCTGATACGGTATCCATTGCAGCACTGATCACCGGAATATTAAGCGTGAGGCTCGGGGTTAGTTCAATACTGGTGTCGACATTCCGGGGCAGTGTTTCGGAATGAGCAGGAACCAGAAGGACATCGTCGTACGTAAGTCCTTGGCGGCTGATGCGATCAAAAGGAGAGGAATTCTGCATAATCATTGAGGAGGCAAAATTTGTGTTTAAATTTTGCCTTTGAATATACAAAAAATACACGCGACGTGCTTAATGGAATTTCTGTTATTCTTTAATTACTATATTTGATAACAGTCGCAAGTTTATTGCAACATTATACATCTATTCCCGAATAGCTGTATATCTACTAAAAAATATTTTTTCATGAATACACATCGATATAACCGGGATGAAATAAGTAAGATCCTTAAGCGGGCAGCCGAACTGGAACATAAAGATAATATTGATGATGACAGTGACGGACTAACCGTAGAAGAACTACAACAAGTTTCCAGGGAAGTTGGCATTCATCCGAAATATATTCATCTGGCACTGGATGAGCTCAAAAATCCGGCGCAATCCTTTGCTTCCAGTCTTTGGGGCGGTCCATTTTCATACAACCTATCCGATATGACGGCAGGTACCCTAAAAGATGAACAATGGGAAGAAGTTGTTTCTGAAATTCGCCGGATACACGGCGGCATCGGCAAAACCAGTAAATTGGGAAACACATTTGAATGGGAACAGCGTAAAAAAGAAGTAGGATATGTTCAAATATCCTTATCTCCCAAGAAAGACCACACCAACATTCGCATCAATGCCAATTACCGGTATTTTGCTTCCATGGTCTATATTATGACCGGAATTTTTGGTTTTGTGGCCTATGCTATTTTACTTGATGAAACCAACCTGCCACTTTTAACCCAAATTTTTGCTTCTCTTCTGGGCATACCCGCCTTACTGGCCGGCGCGCGGTTCTACCTCTCCTATTGGATCGGGAAAAAACGCAAAATCTACCATAAGCTTTTTAAGCGCTTCCGGGAAATGTTAAGTCCAACCGGGGAAAAAGAAGACCTATCCTCTATAACAATTTCTGAAAATAATCAGGCCGAAACTAAAGAAGATCGTTTTCACTCCGGGAGCCAAAAATCAGTACGCAGTTAGAACCGTGTGCGCTATAATTTGGTCACCTTTAGGGCCTTAATAGCTGTTTGCAGTGAGCAAACTCCGCTTTGAAAGGTATCAACCCAGTAGGAAACCCGCTCGCGCCGTTTTATCACATAGGGATCGCAGGTTGAATACTGCCCTTCCAGTTCTCTGACCATCGCCCCTACATCATCTTTGATTTCTATTTTTAGCGCATCCGGCAGATCAGCCCAGCCCATCACAGCAAATATATCCTGTAGTTTCTGGTGCTCTTGCTCGGCCTCTTTCCATACTTGGGTTAAGAGCGGTTCTACATCGAATTGTGGAGTTGACTTTTGGGTATTTAATGAAGCATTTGTCATGGTAATAGGTGTTTTTTTAATGTTCATTTATAAACTACCACCTACCGATGACATCATTATGTCACCCCTATTATATAGTTTTTCTCTCTTACTAATTAATACTGATTTATGACGCGAATTTTGTCATCCTCAACTAAGTTCATGGTTTGCAACACTGCAAAAATTAATCCGTACCAAGATGAATAAATTCCTAACCCAGAATGGAATATCCATGCTAAGATCTCCAATTTACATACGCTCAACTTATTTTATAAGGCTTTTATTAATGTCTGTGACAATAGCCGTCATCCATATTCCAACCACCAAAGCGCAAGTGGAAGAATCATCCGCTCTTTTCCAAAGACTGGCCCAGGCCGACAGCCTGCTGTTCGAAGAGAGCTTTAACAAGTGTAATCATGCAGTACTCGACAAAATTATTACCGATGACCTTACCTTTTATCACGATACCGGCGGTGTACAAAATCGTAAGGATTTTGAAAAAGCGGTGCGGGAGAATATCTGTTCAGGAACAGATCATAAACCAATACGTCAGTTAGTTACCGGTAGCTTGCAGGTTTTTCCGCTTAAGGATGATGGCTACCTTTATGGCGCTATCCAAAAGGGAAAGCACAAATTTTATATAAAAGAACCAGGCAAAGAGATGTATTTGACGAGCACGGCAGACTTTACCCATGTATGGATTTTAGTGGATGGAAACTGGAAAATACAGACTGTGCTCAGTTATAATCATCAGGTACCCGAATAATAAATGAGATGATAAAAGTTTTAACAGTATTATTTTTTATCCTGTCATCCCTTCATAAACACTGCCTGTGCACCCACGTTTGAGATTCCTTGTCGTTCTTCCCCGGGATGATAGTTTAGAAATTAGATACTGTAATGAATCTGCTGTCTACTCCGGGTAGATCGATTTTTTGGCGGCCAGCAATGTATTTTTCATAAGCATAGCTACCGTCATGGGTCCTACACCACCCGGAACCGGCGTAATCCAGCTTGCTTTCTCTTTGACGCTCTCAAAATGGCAATCCCCTACCAGTGAGTAGCCCTTATCTTTATTTTCATCCGCAACACGGTTAATGCCGACATCTATCACTACAACACCTTCTTTGACCATTTCACCCCGGATAAGACTGGGCTGTCCGGCAGCCACCACCAGGATGTCGGCAGAAATGGTATGCTGGGTAAGGTCTTTTGTGTATTTATGACAAATCGTGGTTGTTGCTTTCCCGATTGACTCTTCTCTGGACAATAAAATAGAAACCGGTCGGCCCACAATATTACTGGCTCCCACAACAACAGCGTGCTTTCCTTTGGTGGGGATGCTGTAATGTTTGAGCAGTTCAAATATACCGGCCGGTGTGCACGACTGGAAACTGGGCTGGCCAACCGTCAGGCGTCCCACGTTCATTGGATGAAATCCATCTACGTCTTTGCGGTAGTCAATCGATTCAATTACATCATGTGAAGAAAGATGGGTGGGCAGCGGAAGCTGAACCAGAATGCCATCAACGCTGTCATCATTATTCAGTTTATTGATTGTGTTTTTCAGCTCCTTGGCTGAGATGGTGTCAGGCAGGCGCATGGTGTCGGTTTCAATCCCCACTTCTTTGCAGGCCCGGGTTTTCGCACCTACGTAGACATCCGAAGCAGGATCATTCCCAATCAACACAACCTGTAGAAACGGAGCCCGGTTGCCGGCTTCCATCCAGTCCTCAACATCCTGGCGGACTTCATCCCGGGTGAGTGCTGATACTTTTTTTCCATCGATAATCTTTGCTGACATTCTATATTAATGTTTAATGTTAGATTTTGAATGATGAATGTTAAATACCCAGGCAGTAAAAGAACATTTAACATTCATCATTTACCATCAGTCATTATGCTTTATCGTTCAATATCGTATTTCTTCATTTTGTTATACATGTGGCTGCGCTGAATATCGATAGCTTCGGCCGTCTGCGAAATGTTCCAGCTATTCTCTTCCAGCTTGCGCAATAAGAACATCCGTTCAGCTTCTTCTTTAAACTTTTGAAATTTATCTACTTCATCAATCAGCGGCCTCATCCCCTTCGACTTTCGGCTCCCGGAAAATGTTAGTTTTTCTACATCTTCTTTCTTAATACTTGCATTGCTGGCTAACAACCCAAGCCGTTCAACCGCATTCTGCAGCTCCCGAACATTCCCAGACCATGGCTGGTCTTTCAATGCCTCAAGCGCAGCATCTGTAAATGTTATATTAGAAAACACAATATCTTTATTAGCCAAGTCCTCCAAATAGTTTTGAGCCAACATCGGTATATCGGCTGATCGTTTTCGCAGCGGGGGCACGTGAATCGGAATTACATTAATACGGTGAAACAGGTCTTCCCGGAAGGCACCGGATGCAATTTCTTCCTGCAATTCTTTGTTTGTAGCGGCGACAACACGAACATCCACCTCAATTTTTTCAGCCCCGCCAACCCGTATAATAGCACTCTCCTGCAAGGCCCGGAGTACTTTCGCTTGGGCATCAACACTCATATCTCCAATTTCGTCCAGAAATAGCGTGCCACCGTCTGCCTGCTCAAATTTACCAATTCGACGGTTGATAGCTCCGGTAAACGAGCCCTCTTCGTGACCGAATAGCTCACTTTCAAGAAGCTCAGATGGGATAGCCGCACAGTTTACATCCACAAAAGCGCCATTACAGCGTTTACTTTTTTCATGAATCCAGCGGGCCACAAGCTCCTTGCCTGTTCCATTTTCACCAGTAATAAGCACGCGTGAATTCGTCGGAGCTACTTTATCAATCGTCTTCTTAATCTTAGCAATAGCACTGCTTTCTCCGATAATCTCGGGAACCTGCGGCAGTTTTGATCGAATGCTTTTGTTTTCTTTGGCCAGCTGCCGGCGATCCAACGCATTTCGCACACTAACCAAAAGCCGATTCAAGTCCGGTGGTTTCTCAATAAAATCAAACGCCCCCATTTTTGTAGCTTCCACTGCCACTCCAATCGTCCCATGGCCAGAAATCATAATTACAGGAAAATTGTGTCCATCATCCCGCATTCTTTCCAGCACTTCCATGCCGTCCATTCCCTTCATTTTGATGTCCAGCAACATCAGGTCGATGTCATGGTTTTCAATAACTTCAAAAACCTCGCTCCCTGTTTCAGCTTCTAACACATGATAGCCCTCAAATTCAAGAATTTCCTTCAATGAACTGCGGATGCTTTTTTCATCATCCGTAACTAATATATGTGCTTGTTTATCGGCCATAAATGCTAATATGCAGCGTAAATTTTTTCGAGCAGCGACTCATGTAACGAGTCGATATATGAAGTGCTCGTAGTGTAATGATTTGTGACGATACTAAAAATAAGTGTTTTGTCACTTTGGGCTTGCAGATAACCACTTAACGCCCGCACCCCGGATACGTATCCTGTTTTTGCCAAAACACGGCCGGCAAGTGCACTTTGGCGAAACCGATACTGTAATGAACCGTCAATTCCTGACTGAGACAAGCTGTTTTTAAAAGCCTCAGATTCCGGATGATTTTGCATCGATACCAATAATTTGCTCAAAGCACGGGTTGAAAAGAGGGTTGTCGACGACATGCCCGATGCATCACTTATTGACATATCGGATGTATTTAACCCGCGTGAACGGGCAAAATTTTCCATCAGTGCAACACCCAGATCGGTGGTACCCTGTGTATTATAGCGTTCTGCGGCAGCTGTTTTAAGCAACATTTCTGCATAAAAATTGTCGCTCTCTTTATTCAGTTGGTGCAATAAATCTCCAAGCGGCTTCGACTCATGCACTTTTAGCCGCTGATATCGGAGATTATCCCAATCATGAACATGACTGTCAATCATCAGATGCCCGTCAACCTGAATACCGCCATCCTGCAAATATTTCTTAAAGGTATCCACAAAAAAGAGCGGTGGATTTTGGATGGAAAGCGCTTCTTTCTCCACGTAACCTTTGGGAAGATCACTCCGCAAAATAATAGTATTTGTACCCAGAATACGCTGATAGTATTCATCATATTCAGCATTTTTTGGGGTGATATTTTGTTCATTTACAAATTCTACATAGTCTGTATCAAACGGAAACCACTCGATCGCTGGCGTATCGCCAATATCTCCCCGGGCATATACGGTCAAATCAACCGTATTGTTGTTGAATGAAAGTGCATTGATGGGTGCCGCATAGTAAAATGAAAGATCATCCCAGCTCCAGCCATCGGGATAGGGTTTGGCATCGAAATAGGAGTCATTGCCGATAATATTCCCCGATATTTTTTTGATGCCCCGTTCTTTGAGCGCAGAATAAAACTTTTCGAGCACATAGAGGCGGTCATCATTATAGAAACGTCCGCTCAAAGAGGGATCGCCAGAACCGCGAAATATGATATCGCCATTCCAGGTATTTCCTTCCTGCCGGCCTACACCGTACATGTACGTTTTATATGTGAAATCGGAACCAAGTTCATGCAACACTGTCGCGGCGGTAAGCAATTTCAGGTTCGATGCCGGGCGAACAAGCTTATCTGAATTGTAGGCTTCCAGGATCTCTCCGGTTGAATCGCGGACGGTAACCGACCAAAAAGCATTATCCGCACTGTTTTGCAGTATCGTTTGCTGCAGCTTCGGAGACAGGGCCGGTTGTGCCTGCAAAAAAACGAATTGTCCCAAAAAGCCGAAAATTAAAACTGATAAAAAAACAATAATTATGTTCTTTTTCATATGCTCTCCATTTATAAATTAACTGCCAAAGTACACCCCTTCTTCTTGTTTGAATACCTCAACAATTTTCTCTGATGAATTACATGCTTTTAATTTCTCTCTGAATGAATTGTTATTCATAAGCCTGGAAATACGGCTCAACATTTTTATGTGCAAATTGTTGCTCGATCGCGGGCCCACCAGTAAAAAAACCATTGAAACCGGCTCTCCGTCAATTGCTTTATAATCAATCGGTGATTCTAATAGAGCAAACGCTGCATAATTATCATTTATTCCGTCCGCCTTACCGTGAGGAATAGCCAAGCCTTTACCAACGCCGGTTGACATTATTTTTTCCCGTTCAAAAACAGCCGTATTAATTGCTTCTAATTCCTCAGCCGTTACCTCATCCTTTAATGATCCGATTAACGTTGTCAACACTTCCTCTTTTGTCTGGGCCTTAAGATTCGAAAAAACATTCTGTTCGTTTAACAAGCTAACTATTCGGGTCATTATTTATGAATCAAAATTTCCTTTTTATTTTAACATCAAATATACTCATCGTATCAGTTTTGATACAATTTTATTTGATTAATGAAATATCGGTGGTATACCTTCCGCTGTAAATTTTGTAAACTTGCTTAATGAACTTGATTAAAGGGATAACAGCTGTTTTTAAAAAAGACCTGCAAACCGAATTGCGGTCGCGTTTTGCCATAAATACCGTATTAGCTTTTGTAGGTGCTGCCCTGCTGCTGATTTTGTTTTCATTAAATGTGGATCAACTGCCCCCTACTCCTCAGAGTGGCATTATCTGGATCATCATTCTTTTCGCTGCACTGCTCAGCCTTTCTCGTTCGTTTATAGCTGAAACAGAAAAGAAAACGTTTAATCTGCTGCGGCTTCATTCCAACGCCCCTGATGTGTTTGGCGGCAAACTGCTTTACAACTTCATTTTCATTCTGTGTGTAAATATCACCACTTTTGTACTCTATATTTTCTTTCTGGGCCTGCCGGTAGCGGCCCCTTTCATATTATTTCTTACGCTCATTCTTGGAACAGCCGGACTTTCGGGCATTACTACGATGCTGGCAGCCATCGTTTCACAAGCTGATCGCAAAGGAGCCATTTTTTCGGTACTTAGTATTCCGCTATTATTTCCGTTAATTCTTATTCTGGTTGAAGCAACAAAAACTGCCCTCTTTGAGGGAGCAATACCTGCATTCTGGGATAACTTTTGGGCCCTTGTAGGCTTTGCAGGAACAACCACCACCGCAGGATTTTTACTTTTTGACTATATCTGGGAAGATTAATGACTGATTACAGCAAACTATCATTCAATTTAGGCGACCGCCGACTCGTCGGGCAGGAAAAAGCACGAAATTATTTAACCCGTATTTTAAAATCCAATCGCATAAGTCATGCATATCTCTTTTCGGGTCCCCCGGGAACAGGAAAAACGGCGATGGCTCTGGCCTTTGCCGAACTGCTCAATGGCATAAACCATCTGACGGATCTAAAAGAGCAGGCGTTCTCGAGAAAGTCTTCTTGGCTTAATCATCCCGATATCCACCTGTTCCTGCCGGTTCCGACAAACTACAGCATTGAAAATTTTCGGGAACGGCTTGAGCTGCTGAACAAAGATCCATACGAAATTGTAGATTTCAGCCATCGCCCTTCGCTGACCGATGACGACAGTACCAAAAACAAACAGGCATTCTATCCAATCGATTTTTTTCATGAAGAAATACGGCCCAAAGCATTTTTAAAGCCTAATGAGGGGCGCAAAACGATAGTAATTCTCACCAATATAGAAACAATGCGTAAAGAGGCAGCCAATGCCTTTTTGAAGCTGCTGGAAGAACCCTCAGAAGATCTTATTTTCCTGCTCACCACCAACAGTACGGATGCCCTGCTGCCAACGATTATATCGCGTTGCCAGCACATCAACCTTTCTCCGCTTCCAACAACTTCGATCAAACAGGCATTGATTACGTACGATAATATTCCTGAAGACGATGCCGAATATCTGGCACGTGTATCGGGTGGCAACTATGCCATGGCACGCTTTTTTGATGTACAGACCCTCAAGGAAACCCGCCACGAAGTTGTAGATTTTTTGAGAAATGCCTACAGTCAGGATGCCGTTCAGCTTACAGAGATGGCAAAAAACTGGCAAAGCGATCACAACATAGAAGGGCAGATTGCCATACTAAATGTGCTTGAAACATTTCTGCGGGATCTTCTGGTTTACAGAGATACGCAGCAGAAATCGTTGGTAGTAAATGCCGACCAAATTGAAACGATTAAAAAATTTTGCAAAACCCTGCACGAAGCGCGGCTTCAGAAAATGATTAACCAGGTAAATAGTTTCAGACCATTGATTTACCAAAATGTGCAATCCAAACTCATTTTTACAGTGCTGGCATTCCGTTTCTCAAGTCTGATACGCAATCTGGATCCGATCATCTCTGAACAAAATTCGTGGCAGCATCTACCTGCTTTTATAGAGTAACAAAATGACGGATACGAAAACCAAAATATCATTCACCAAAATGCAGGGCGCCGGTAATGATTTCATTATTATCGACAACCGGGTGGGATTGTTTACCAAAGAGCAAATTATTGATTTAACACCAGAGCTCTGCGACCGGCGGTTCGGTATCGGAGCAGACGGGGTGATAGTACTGCAGCAAAGCGACGATGCCGACCTGGACTATAGCATGTTTTATCGCAATGCCGACGGCAGCGATGCCGGAATGTGCGGCAACGGCGCCCGGTGCCTGGCACTGTTTGCAGCAAAACTGGGGCTGGGAGAACAGCTCCGCTTCAATATTCATGAGAACATTTACAAAGCAGAAGTTGAACCCGATAAGAACCTTGTGAGCATCGCTTTTCCAATGCAGGTAACCATCAATGAAATAACCCGGGATGATGAAAGCATTCTTTTCCAGGTTCATACAGGAACAGAACATGTGGTAAAAGAGATTTCCGAAGAGATGCTGAAAGATGAAGATGTTCTTGCCAAAATCGGTAAAAAACTGCGCTATCATTCTGATTTTAATCCCCCGGGGACGAACGTAAACTTTATTTACGGCAGCACCGAGCATTCGCTTAAACTTCAGACGTACGAACGCGGGGTAGAGGGTTTAACGCTGGCCTGCGGAACCGGCGCCATTGCTTCAGCCTTGGCATGGCACCACCTGCAGAAAAAGGCAAAAAGCAGCGAAAATACTACCACTATCGAAACCAAAGGCGGAAAGTTACAGGTCCATTTTGCGTTCGATAAAAGTAAAAATGTATATAACAATATCCGGTTAACCGGTGAGGCTCAATTTGTTTTCGAAGGCATCTATACAGTGTAAAATTTTCATTTTTTCCTCTCTGGCAGGCTTGTTAACGGCATGCACTGCGTACAATTCCGGTCGGGAAACAATAAATAACGGCAAACAAAATGCAACCCTAAGTGGTCGCTATGCCTTGCTCCGGCAAGTTGCACCGCCGCCTGAAATTCAAAGCATTCAGCTTTATCCCGAAAATGATGAAACCGCTCCGCCGGTTATCCATTTAGATAGCCGCCAACAACTAACACTCGAATTCGATTACCTGGATGCCGGTGTTCATCAGTTTAAGCTCATGGTTTCGCACCGAACCAAAAACTGGGAAGAGAGCCCAATCAGCCCCGCCATTTATCTGGAAAGCTTTTCGGAAACCTATTTTGGAGACGGGCGAAAAAGCTTTGTCCAAAACCCGGCTTACCATCACTACAGCTACCGTTTTCCCAATGAGCGATTAAATATTACCAAAAGCGGCAACTATTTGCTCTCTGTTTTTAATTACAATTCAAACGAGCTTCTGTTTCGTATTCCTTTTTTCGTCTCCGAAAATAAAGGCGCATTAGACACCCGAATTGAAACGCTGTTCGCCCTGCGGAATGATGGCCGCTCCATCGCTCAGCCTTTTAGCGCGTATCGATATCCGGCTTTTGTACAACACCCGCAATTTGATCTGTCGTTTTTTTATGTGCAAAACCAATTCTGGGGACGCGCCCAAGAATCCGAACGGTTTGATACGGCAACCCCCGGGATCGTCAATTTTCATCTGAGCCGTAATAAGTCGTTTCTTGCCGATTATGAATTCAATCTTTTAGACATTCGCTCATTTGAACCCGACGGGCAGCAAATTGTTGATATACAACCCGGGCAAACACCACCGCTGGTTACGTTACGGCGTGATATACAGCGTTTTGACAGCAGACCCAACCCCTACCCCGGCCCTTCCCCTTTAGGGCTTCCTCGCGAC
>JAFGWN010000189.1 GCA_016937115.1 Balneolaceae bacterium
ATCCAGCGAGATGGCGTTTCCGAGCGATTTCCCCATTTTTTGGCCTTCGAGCGTAACCATATTATTGTGCATCCAGTAGTTGGCAAAGGGTTTGTCAAAGGCACATTCACTCTGGGCAATTTCGCATTCGTGGTGCGGAAACTGGTTGTCAAGTCCGCCGCCGTGGATATCAAAATGTTCGCCAAGATATTTGGTGGACATGGCCGAGCACTCCACATGCCAGCCGGGATAGCCCATGCCCCAGGGCGACGGCCACTTCATGATGTGCCCGTCATCGGCACGTTTCCAGAGCGCAAAATCTTCGGGAGCGCGCTTGTCGCCGGCGGTTTCAATACGGGTGCCGCTCTCCTGGTCTTCGATATTCCGTCCGCTGAGTTTGCCGTAACTTTCGTCCGAAGAGACATCAAAATAGACGTTGCCATCTACTTCGTAGGCATGTCCTTTTTCGAGCAATTTTTTTACCATCTCAATCTGCTCAATAATATGACCGGCCGCGCGGGGTGAGATATCAGGCCGCTGCACGCCCAGCTTGTCCATATCGCGGAAATAATTGTAGGTGTACTTCTCGGCGATCTCCATCGGTTCCAGCTTCTCAACCCGTGCCTGTTTCTCGAGCTTGTCTTCACCCTGGTCTGCATCATCGGTAAGGTGACCAACATCGGTAATGTTTTGCACGTAGCGCACATTATACCCAAGATAACGCAGGTAGCGCACTACAACATCAAACGAAACGTAGCTTTTGGCATGGCCGAGGTGGGGATCGCCGTAAACGGTAGGGCCACAAACATAGATACCGACAAACCCCTTGCTGATGGGTTCAAACTTCTCCTTTTCACGACTCAGCGTATTGTAAATGTGAAGATCCTTCATCAATAAAGCGCAGTCAAAAATTCAGATTAGTAGAAATAATGCGTTCAAAGATACGGGGAACAGGTGAAAATTAACAGCCTGTGTTTTCTGATGGCTCTCCCTTTAGTAACACAGCCAATAACGGATGTGCTATTCATAAAAATATTCTTCTTAATCAATTCGATGTTGTATCAGCTTGCACCGTATCGGGCTTGGCTTGCTGGTTCTTGTCTCTGCCAAACAGTTTTTCAAGGGCATTACCTGCTTTGTCCTTCAGGTATTGCCGAACGATTGGTTTAATCACGGTTTGGTCTGGCTGTACAGTAGGATTGCTATAGTTTCCGGTAATTCGCAGCGGAATCATCATGGTGCCGTTGTCGCGGGTAAGTGCGTCTGCGGCCTGACTGGTGATAACAGATGCAATCGTATCTTTGAAACGTGCAGGTAATATCAGTGAAACATGGAAATCGATGTTTTCAGAGATGAGGTGCTGTGTACCGTTTAGCTTCAGCCCAATATTATCACTGGTAAGTGACAGGTCTTTGATGGTAAGAATATTATTGTTCACCGAAATACTGCTTTGCCATTTGTCGAGCGCCACATCGCGCAATTCATTAATATTGGTATAGGCGCTCATTTTTTGCTGTAGCGGATGGTTTTCAATGCGCGCTTTGCTCATCCCAAAAGTCCCGTTCAGAACCGTGGTAACGATTAGCGGATCTAAATCAGTGGTAATTTGAGTTGTATAGTCCACCTTTGTGCTGAACGTACCGGTGATAAATTTATAGAATTCACTGTCTTCACCTAAGATCGGATATTCTTGAAAGAACGATTCCAGGCGCAAGCTGTCCAGTGATCCCTTAAAATTGAACGTTGATGGTTTTCCTTTTGGAATAGTCCACACCATGGTACCGTTAGCTTCGCCTTCAAAAAGTTGCACACTTGCTTTGGTAAGGTTGATTTGTTGCGGTGTGGCTGTGGCCTGTGCATTGAGGTTGCGCATGGTTACACCGGTAATTTTCATGCGGTCGATCGTAGCGTTCACATTGCTCAGCAGATCCGGCAGTTCAAGGTTGAATGAGGTAGTATCGCTCCAGTTAATCAGTTCATCCAGATTAAGATAGGTGCTTCTAAACTGTCCGGTAAGTTGGGGCGTGGTCGAACGGTTTGCTTCGTCTTTAAGATACTCCATGTAGTTGTTGAGTGTGCCTTGCACATCAAAGTCGGAGGCGCCCATCTTGAACGTGAGGCTGTTCAACGTTGCTTTTTGCGGGGTAAGCGTAAAGGCACCGTTCAGGTTTTTAACCGGTTCCCGAACAGCTTCTCCCTCCATATTGGCATTTTTTACAGTCATATTTCCCGAAAATGCCATCGCCTCTGGATTGTTAAGCGGACCGTTTACTGTGAGGTTGAAATCGGCGTCACCGTCTAAACTGGTGATATCCGGTTTAAGCTCATAATAATTACTGATCTGGCTAAGCTCAGCATTCCCCTGTGTTTTGATATTTACGGTGCGCTCTTCACTTAGGTAGTCATTGATCACCCCGGCAGCCTGCACGTTGTTATCTCCGCTGCTAAACCGGCCTTCGACGATGGTCATCCGGGGGCCTTCCAATACCGATTCCAGCGTGATATTGCGGAAGGGTGCGTCAAACTCTTTGTAATCAACCAACCCGTTTTTAAGATTGATACTACCGCTCTGAACAGCTCGTTCTATCTGATCCGCTTTACCGTCGAGCGTAGCCTGCGCGGTAAGCATTCCTGCCAGCCGCAGCGTGTCTTCATCAATCGGATAAAAGTCTTTAAGTGTTGCCAGATCAAACCGGAGGTTGGTATTCATGTTGTTAATGCGGCGCGTATCGTCATTTAACAGATTCTGAATGTCGCCTTCAGCTGAGAGTGAATTTTGGGCAGCCTGCAGGCTCAGACTTCTGATGGTAAGCAGATCCTGGGTTCCTGAAGCATTCACATTAATATTAGTAATGGCCTTGGGCACGTCCTCGTATTTCAGTAGTCCATCGGCAATGATCGCCCGGCCGTTAAAGCGGGCTTGCTCGGGTTGATCAAGCGTTCCTGCGGCATTGGCTTCTACATCAAGCTGACCTTTGAGCTGTTCTACGCCAAGCTCGGTGATATCGTAGAAGTCCTTCACGGTTGAAAGGTCAACGTCAGCGATGAAGTCCATATTAAAGGTGCCGGTGTCTTTAAGCGGATCCTCGAGCGTGCCCGATCCGGTAACGACGTTGGGCCCGGCAATGGCGTTGAGCGTATCAATCGTTACCAGCTCGTTGGTGGCGTTGGCTACAATCTGGATGTCCTGGATAGGCTGCGGCAGGTCGGGATCTTTCAGGTAGCCGTCGCGTACGTTTATGCGAATATCAAAATTGGGATTGGTCTCTTTAGTAATAGGTCCGCTGATGGTACCGCCCAGATCGAGTGTTCCTTCGGTTTCGAGCCCCCGGGTATATTCATTTTCCGGCATTAACCGCAGCAGGTCTCCAAAATTATCAGATGAAGAGTTAAACTGAAGGTCAACGGTAAACGCTTCACTCCAGTTACTGAGTGATCCGGTCAGGTCCATTTCCAGCCCGCGGATAGCGAACGTTCCTTCTTTGAGTTTTATAATTTCCTGTTCGGTATAAATCGTTGATTCCTCGGTGAGTGTGAGCGGTATGCCGTCTACATAATTGACGCTGTCTACCGTGGCGTGAAAGCTGCCCACTTCTACATCGATGCTGCTCTCAATAGAATCGGCGTATGTGAAGGATAGGTCGCCGTCGAAGTCATCAAACCGTGCGGACGTGTTGGAAGTGAAGTCCTGGTAGCCGAGGTATCCATTACTGATTTCAAAGTAGGGGATGTCAATGTTGTAACCGTCAGTTTGGGTGGTATCGGTCCCTTCGTTCTCAAAAAGAAAGTCTAAATTGGTGGTACTGTCTTCGTAAACTTTATAAGTGAACCGGGGACGATTAAAGACCAGTTCGGTAACATTAACCTGGTCGCTAAACAGCGGGAAAAGCTCGACACCGGCCACCATGCGATCAAGGGCAAGCAGCGTATCGTCTTCAGCATCACCCGGAATATACATGTTATCTATTTCCACGCCGGGATGGGGAAAGGTTGTGAAAAAAGAGAGTGACATAGTCTCTACCTGTACCGGCCGGCCCACAGCATCATTCATATACGGAAGCACTGTTTTCTTGAGGCGCTCATCGGTAAAGTATAAGTTCAACCCGATAATAAGTATGACAAAAAACAGAAAAATGCCGCCCAAAATTTTCCAGAACGTGTTCATAGAAATAAATTTTTATTAGCTACTTATGCGCAAGCTAAAAGGTAACAAGAATTATATTAAGCAACTATTACACTAAAATTAAAACCATTTTAAAGTTTTAAGTTCCTTATGTTATTTTCGTGCTTTAAATGGGCCAATTGCATAGATTAAAACGAATCTGAGGTATTTTTAACGCAAAAATGTACAGACAACAGCTCAAGTTTAAACAGCGCCGCGAAAATTTGGTCGATCAACTGCGTTCCAAAGGAATTGAAGATGAGCGGGTGCTCGATGCTTTCAATCAGGTGCCGCGCCATGTTTTTGTTGATACGGCCCTGGAAGAACGAGCCTATAAAGATTCTGCCCTGCCCATCGGGATGGGGCAAACCATTTCGCAGCCCTACACTGTAGCGCGGCAAACGGAACTGCTGGAAGTATTTCCGGGTGAGCGGGTGCTGGAGATCGGGACGGGATCGGGTTACCAGGCGGCGATTTTGTGCGAGCTGGGTGCGAAAGTGTATAGCGTAGAGCGGCACAAAAAATTGTATGAAAAAGCACGCAGTACCCTTCGCGAGCTTGGGTATTCAGTGGAGTTAAAACTGGGGGACGGCTCGCTGGGCTGGTCGGCCTATGCACCGTATGATGCTATTGTGGTGACGGCAGGTGCGCCTGTTGTGCCAGATGATCTGGTTAACCAGCTTAATGTAAACGGGCGTTTGGTTGTGCCGGTAGGGGATGAAAAAAAGCAGGAAATGGTGCGGGTGTTAAAAGTTCGCGAGAATGAATTTGAGCAGGAGCGGTACCGGAACTTTAAGTTTGTGCCGCTGGTCGGGGAAAAAGGCTGGAAGGAGAATTAAAAATGAAAAATTAAAAGTGAATACTATTAAAAACCGGTAGGTTTCCCATCCCTGTTTGCACGCAGTAATTTTTAATTTTTAATTTTTAATTCTTTTGCCTCAACACGATCAGCCACCGCAGCAATTTGACAACGACCGCACGTCCTGGAAGGAGGCGCCTTTTCTGTTGATCAAAGGTTTCTTAATGGGATCGGCCGACATCGTGCCCGGCGTAAGCGGCGGCACCATGGCGCTGATCGTCGGCATATACAACCGGTTGATTCACGCGATAAGCAGCTTTGACGTACCATTTCTAAAGCTGTTTTTCACCTTTCAGTGGAAAGAAGCTTTTCGGCGCGCCCACTGGAAGTTTATACTGGTTCTTTTATCCGGAATATTTTGCGCTATTCTCTTCTTTACAAAAATAGTGCCGCTTCAGATATACATGTTTACCCATCCTGAGCTCATATTCGGGCTGTTCTTTGGACTGATTGTAGGTTCTATTTTTATTCTCGTTAAGGCTATTGAGGGTTTTACCTGGCAGCACGGGCTGTTTACGTTGGCCGGGATACTGATAGGGCTATGGGTGGTAACGCGCGTACCGACCGAAACATCCGAGTCGCCATTCTACCTATTTTTGAGTGGGGCTGTTGCTATTTGCGCCATGGTTTTGCCCGGCATATCGGGTTCTTACATTCTGCTTATTATGCGTAAGTATGATTTCATTTTATCGCAGCTTGGCAAACTGGGTACGGTTGATACGCTAAACGCCCTGTGGGTATTGGCACCATTTGTTTTAGGGGCCATCATCGGGTTGATGCTTTTTACACGGCTGCTTTCCTGGTTGCTTGACCATTTTTATGCCCCAACGCTCGCTGTTCTTATTGGATTTTTGATCGGCTCACTATATGTGATATGGCCGTATCAGAATCGCATATACGAAGAATTTGTGACTAAAACAGAAGTGGTCGAATATACGGCCGAACGGGCACAGGCGCTGCGTGAAAATCCGGCAAGCCGGAATCGGCCGGAATATGAACGGCTCGGTGATGTCATCAACCCCGATGCAAGATTCAATGAACTCAAGCAGGTAGAAATAGAAGTGGTAAAGCAGAAGCTCATCCGTTCGGAACCGTACATTCCGTATTGGACAACAACGAAAACAACAAATTTTTGGAGCGGTATCTGGGGTATTGCTATCGGTTTTGTGCTGGTGATAGGGTTAGACTTTTTACGCAAAGGAGACGCCTATCAGGACGCCGTGTAACGAGGCTGGGATCCATAAAGACGAATACCAGCGTTTTTTTTAGATTGGCCGAAAGAAAAGATATTTTACGAGCCAATTTTAACGAAAAAACTATTCGTTGCCTGAACTTATAACGGTTCAAGAATTAGTAAGCATGGGGCTGCCGCCCATCATAATTTATGCGGCCCCGGTAATGTTTGCCCTCGTTTTTATTGAATGGGGCATTAGCGCCTGGCAAAATAAGGATCGGTACGAAGCAAAAGATTTTTGGGCGTCCACGGCCATTGGGATTGGGAATGCTGTTGTGAGTTCTGTGACAAAAATCAGTATTTTCGGGCTCATCCTCTTTTTCTATAATATGATGCCGTGGCGTATCCCCTACACGTGGTGGTCGTTCCCTCTCTGTTTTATTTTTCTTGATTTCTGCCGGTATTGGGCGCACCGTATTGCACACGAACAGCGTATCTGGTGGGCCACGCACGTGCCGCACCACTCGTCAGAGCAGTATAATTTTTCCGTTTCATTTCGCTTGTCGTGGGTGCAGGGCTTTAAAGTGATCTTCTTTTTACCTGTGGCAATGGCAGGTTTTCATCCCGTGGTATTCTTTATCTGCCACCAGATCGCGGTGCTCTATCAGTTCTGGATTCATACCGAAATGATTGACAAGCTGCCCCGGCCTATTGAGTTTATCTTTACCACGCCATCGCATCATAGGGTGCACCATGCCAAGGACGATCACTATCTCGATAAAAATTACGGCTCCACACTGATTATTTGGGATCGCATGTTTGGCACCTTTCAACCTGAACTTGATACGCCCAACTACGGCATCACCAAGCCGCCGGATTCTTATAATCCCATCTATTTGGTCTTTCATGAATTTATTGACATCTGGGAGGATCTGAAAAAAGCCGACAGCTGGAAAGCGTACCTGTGGATTCTGTTTGCAAGTCCCGCTGAACAGGCCCGGGCGGTGAAAGAGGAGAAGACGGGACAAGCGCAGGCTGTTTCCGAGCCAGCGCCTGCTGAAGAGTAGCGTTTTATGCTACATACTAAGTGACGAATATTGAACGACATTTTTATTGACCCTTAAGCATTTACCATTATCAAAAGGTTGTATCTGGAATGGAAAGCTTGTAACTTTAGCGCCTCTCAAAAAGGAACTACACGGGCCCGTAGCTCAGTTGGTCAGAGCAGTCGACTCATAATCGATTGGTCGCAGGTTCAAGTCCTGCCGGGCCCACATATTTGATCCTATCTCAATTTGCCGGTTGTTCACTGAATCCTTTCGGAATAGACATGCTTTTATTATAGGTTGTGGCTTCATGTTGCGAAGCAGTGCTTCGCGGTTCAAGTCCTGCCGGGCAACTTTTGTTTACCTGTCTTTTTTACCGTCTTGGGCAAATATTTTTCTCTCAACATACTTAAACGAATGATTTTGGGAACAAAATAGTGATAGTATTTTTATACTTTATACAATATTCATCATTATTAATATCATAAGTCTTAATCCCTGTTACTATGAAGAAACTAAACATAATTATTGCAACGGTAGCGAGTGCGGTGAGCGGCGCCCTTATCGGAATGTTGTTTGCACCGGAGAAAGGATCCAAAACGCGGGAAAAACTGCGAAAGGAAAGTGAAGAGTATCTCAAGGCGATTAAGAAAGAGATCGAGCAGAAGCGGAAAGAACTCAATGAACAGGCAGAGAAAGCACAAAAAAGTACCGGGAAGTTTCGGGACGATGCCAAACGTAAAGGAGAGGATCTGCTGGATCGGGCTAAAAAACTTACGTCATATGATGAGTGGACCAAGGACGAGCTCTACCAGCGAGCCAAGGAATTGGGTATAGAGAACTATTCTACCATGAATAAGTCTGAGCTTATTGATGCTCTGAGACACCGATAGAATTACGGGCCTCATTTTAGCCTTCCCTTTAAAGATGTGATGGGAAGGTTTTTTTATTTACGTCAGAGATATGATCTAACATTTAAGAGTTATATGGTCGCACGGTATCATTCCGGCTCTTTTGCACCCCTTTAAGGAATGAAGTACGAATTCTTGCTGTTTCAATCATTCCACAATTTAGAACAAAGAAATCTTAAAAAGGGAAGGCTTTTTTATGGCAAATGTTAGCGCGTATGCAACACAGAACAAAAATGCAGATCTCAAACCGTTTGATATTGAGCGCCGGGAGGTAAAGGATGACGATGTGCAGATTGAAATTGAATACTGCGGGGTGTGCCACAGCGATATTCACGTGGCGCGGAATGATTGGGGCAATACTGAATATCCCGTGGTACCCGGACACGAAATTGTTGGCCGTGTGACGGAAGTTGGAAGCAATGTTGCCCATTTCAATGAGGGCGATTTGGTTGGTGTCGGCTGTATGGTCGATTCATGCCAGACGTGTGCCTCCTGTAAAGAAGATCTTGAGCAGTATTGCGAAAATGGTGCGGTGATGACGTATAATGGTCCCGATGAGCACCTGGGGGGCCATACATTTGGCGGTTATTCCGAGCGAATGGTTGTAGACAAAGAATTTGTGCTGAATATCCCCGAGAATATCGACACGAAAGCTGCCGCGCCGTTATTATGTGCAGGCATTACCACATGGTCGCCATTAAGTCACTGGAATGTTGGGAAAGGGGACAAGGTAGGCATTATCGGCCTGGGCGGCCTGGGACATATGGGGGTAAAGTTCGCCGATGCGCTTGGTGCCGAAGTAGTGATGATTACCCGATCACCCGAAAAAGCAGACGACGCCAAGCGGCTGGGCGCGGACGACGTATTGATCTCAACCGATGATGAGCAGATAAAGGAGCATACAGGATCGTTCGACTTCTTGTTAAACACCATCCCCGTTGGCCACGATATGAATCCGTACGTAAAACTGTTGCGACGGGATGGCACTATGGTGCTTGTGGGGGCGATTGAGCTGCTTGATAAACTGCACGGCGGCGGACTTATTATGGGACGAAAGCGTATTGCGGGATCGGTTATTGGCGGTATCAAAGAAACACAGGAAATGCTCGATTTCTGCGGAGAGCACAATATTACCTGTGATGTGGAAATGATTGATATTCAAAATATTAATGAAGCCTACGAACGCGTGGTGAATGCTGATGTTAAATATCGGTTTGTAATTGATATGAAATCACTCAAGAGCTAAAGGTTTAAATCGGAACCGGATGGTTTTTGGGATGTTTAACAGGTATCAACGCTAATTGACCATTTACCTGAGGTATAACCATGCCATACGATAAGCTTTCAGAACTGCCCGACTCGGTAAAGAACAGCCTGCCCAAACACGGCCGGGAAATTTATAAAGAGGCGTATAATAATGCCTGGGAACAATATTCAGATCCCGGTGACCGAAAGGGAGATGCTTCCCGGGAAGAGACTGCCCATAAAGTAGCGTGGTCTGCGGTGAAGGAGAAGTATAAAAAGAGGGGCGACCAGTGGGTCAGGAAAGATAGTTAAACACGGTGTGCCCTAATAAAAAAAGCCTGTTCCGAAAATTTCGGAACAGGCTTTTGTATAATAGTCAGTGCAATTAAAGCCTACTTGTAATCGAGGCTTTTAACATTCACTGCACTAAGTCCTTTAGGGGTCTCTTCAGTCTCATATTCAACGGCTTCGCCGTCTTCAAGTCCCTGGTTGTATCCTAAGTTTTCTACATTATTTCTGTGGACGAATACATCTTTGCCCCCGTCCTCAGGAGCGATAAATCCGAACCCTTTCTGGGTATCGAAAAATTTTACTTTTCCTTGTTTCATAAACTGTATTTAGTCTTTTAAACACCTTTTGGCTTCATTGTTTGAAAAGAAAGGGAATTAACGCCTCATCTCTACTTAACTACACTCAACAGGTGGGTAATTAATAATAACAGACTAATATAAGGTTCTTTTAACGGAATACCTATTTATTATTTATGCCGGCTCTTTGTAAACGACTGAATTAATATTCATTCCGGCGCCTACAGAAGCAAAAACAAGCAGGTTTCCCGGATTGATTGCATGCTCTTCCATTTTTCCGCGACGAATGAGATCGAGCAGGGTGGGAACCGTAGCCACCGATGAATTGCCCAGCCACGAAATGGTCATGGGCATGATGCCTTCCGGGCAATCGTCCCGGTCGTATAAATCTAAAATACGCCGAAGAATCGCCTGGTCCATTTTAGCATTGGCCTGATGGATCAGCACTTTGCTTATATCATCAATATGATACCCTGCTTTATCGAGACTTGTTTTTACAACATCCGGCACGTGCCCCAGGGCATACTGATAGAGCTTGTGGCCTTGCATCTTTAGATAGAGCGTATCATCCGTGTCGGGGCCACAGGAGGTGTTCATGGTCAGATAATAGGCCTGCGGATTCACATCGGTCCGGGCAGCAGAAGCAAGCATGCCTACGGGTTCACTGCTTTTAACGCTTTCTAATACCGTAGCGCCGGCGCCGTCGGAATAGATCATACTGTCGCGGTCGTGCGGGTCGCACACCCGGGAAAGTGTTTCTGCGCCAATAA
>JAFGWN010000190.1 GCA_016937115.1 Balneolaceae bacterium
ACAACCACTGCATTCCCCAATTGTCCGGTGGCTTTGGGACGATAATCCCCGCTGCAGGCAGCTGTTATAAAAATCAGTGATAATCCTGCTAAAATTGTTGATAGGCGCATTATTATTGATTTCTCTTTATTAATAATTAATCTGTACCATACTTCAAGCCTTTAACAAAAGCAAACACCTTTTCCTTCCATCCCTCTTCGGGATAGTGTTTCCTAATGGTGTTAATCAAGGCACTGCCTACGATAAATCCATCAGCCTGCGCGGCAATTTCCCGGGCGTCCTGGTGCGACTTAATTCCAAATCCAATCATTATAGGATTTTTGGTGATGTTATTTTCTACCCGATCAATGAACCGGCGGACCGATCGCGACACTTCATCTCCTTCCCTTGCCCCGGTTACTCCTGTAACTGAAACGCAATAAACGAATCCTTGTGATTTGGCATCAATTAGCTGCATTCGCTCATCCGATGTATTGGGGGCCACAAGGTAGATCAGCGCCAGATTATTCCCTCTCACATGCTCTTCGAGAATGGCACTCTCTTCGGGTGGTAAATCCGGGATGATCAATCCATCTACTCCAGCTGATTTAGCTTCCTCACAAAACTTTTCTACACCAAAACGCAAAATGGGATTCAGGTAACCCATTAAAATAATTGGGATATCGGATTGCTTGCGAACCTGGCGCACCATTTCGAAAATGCGCTGCATGGTGATACCGTTTTCAATTGCCTTGGTACTCGAAAATTGAATCGTCGGGCCATCAGCCAGCGGGTCACTAAACGGCATTCCCAACTCAATAAGATCAGTGCCGTTAGCCTCAAGGCCCAAAATAAGATCAACAGTGGAATCTAAATCCGGATAGCCTGCGGTAAGAAACAGGCTCATTATCCTGGATTCATCTTTCCGTTTATCAAATAAAACTTCAATCCTGCTTGCTGTTTTCAAATCACTCATATTAAATATATTTTGAAATCGTTCCCATGTCTTTATCGCCCCGTCCCGAACAATTTACAATCACAATTTCATCTGATGAGGTCTTCGGCATTAGCGTATCTAAGTAGGCCAGTGCATGCGCTGTCTCAAGCGCCGGGATGATCCCCTCCTTTTCAGAAAGCAACTTTACCGCTGCAAGCGCCTGTTTATCATCAATGGGATAATATTGCACCCGTTTTATATCAAACAGATGAGCATGCTCGGGGCCAATACCCGGGTAATCGAGTCCTGCACTGATGGAATGGGCGGGCTGCACTTGTCCTTCTTCATTGTGCAGTAAAAAGCTAAGAGATCCGTGTAACACGCCATGTGTTCCGCGACTTAATGTAGCGGCTGTTTTGCCGGAATCAATACCGTGGCCCGATGCTTCAAGCCCAATCATTTTGATATCCTTATCCTCAATAAACGGATGATAAAATCCGATGGCGTTTGATCCACCTCCAACGCAGGCCAGTAGATAATCGGGATTCCTGCCTTCTGCTTCATGAATTTGATCGCGTGTTTCCATGCCTATTACCCGATGGAAATTCCGTACCATCATCGGATAGGGATGCGGCCCAACAACAGAACCAATCACATAAAAAGTGTCTTCCGGGTTCGTCACCCAATCCCGAATGGCTTCGTTGGTGGCATCTTTTAACGTTTTTGAGCCACTTTCAACGGATCGAACCTCCGCTCCCAGCAACTGCATGCGATCTACATTAAGCTTCTGGCGCTCTATATCTTCAGCACCCATATAGACAATGCATTTGATACCGAACTTAGCACAGGCCGTAGCTGTAGCCACGCCATGTTGACCGGCTCCGGTTTCGGCAATGATTCGCTCCTTGTTCATGCAACGGGCCAGTAATACCTGCCCGACCGCATTATTAATTTTATGAGCTCCGGTATGGCATAAATCCTCACGCTTCAGATAAATCTTTGCCTTGCCGTAATATTCTGTAAGGCGATTGGCAAACGTCAACTCTGTGGGACGACCTACGTATTCTTTTAAGAGTGATTTAAATTCAGCCTGAAAGGCTTCGTCTTGCCAAGCCTGTTCATAAGCTTCCTCGAGTTCTTCAAGAACAGGAATCAGAATTTCGGGGACAAACTTACCACCGAATTTGCCAAAATAACCGGTTTTTGTGGGCAGATCGTATTTCATTTTGCTATTATTCACTATTAATCAATATTCATACTATCATAATGCAAGATACCCGACAGGAATAATCATGGATATATCCTAACACTTGTATTTTGCTATAACTCACCCATTTCCTGGTCTTCCCATATTTCACGCATCTGGTCCATAAAATCTTCTATTTTGTCAAAAGATTTAACACCGGGTTCAGTTTCAAGTCCGCTTGACAAATCCAACGCGTACGGATGAACGGTTTCGCAGGCTGTACGTACATTTTGGCTACTCAATCCTCCGGATAAGAAAAATGGAATGCCTCCACTGATATCCTGCAAAATATTCCAGTCAAAAGTTTTACCGGTACCCCCCCACCGGCCATCCATTTTTGTATCAAAAAGCAGGTAGTCGACATGCGAATGATACGATTCAACCTGTTCTTCAAGTGTACTGGCAGTTGCATCGTCCGAAACATGTATTGCTTTGATGATAGGTTTTTCAACCAGGTCGCAATATTCAGCCGATTCATTCCCATGAAGTTGTACCAGGTCAACTCCCGTCTGGCGTGCAATCATATTCACATCATCCAATGGTTGATTTACAAAAACACCCACGCACTGCGGCCCTTCAATCCAGTTGATGATGGCGCCTGCTTTGGCGGGCTCAATAAAACGCGGACTTTTTTCATAAAAGATAAATCCCATGTAATGGGCTAATGCCCCCGAAACAAAGCGGGCATCATGTAAACTTGTAAGTCCACATATTTTAACTTTTGTACGTGCTTCTTCGTCTGCAAACATATTAATTAGTAGTTGTCATCCCAGGCAAATGCGAGAGATCTCAAATTAATCGAAAACGCTCTATCTAATTTAAAAAACCAAGCTGAAATAACATTTAAAATCCTTCATCACTTCGGTTCTTCAGGATGACATTTATTTTTCAATTAGTGATTCCAATTCTTTTAGCATTTTTGAAACAGCTTTCCCCGGGTCATCCTGTCTCATAAAATGTTCACCAATAAGCGCGGCGTGGATATTTTCATCAGATAAAAGTTTTAAATCATCCGCACTTTTTAAGCCGCTTTCCGATACCAAAACAGTACCTCCGGGAGCAGACTGAAGTAATGCAATACCGCGGTGAACATCAACATTAAACGTGTGTAAATCCCGGTTGTTTGCACCCAAAATATTGACTTTTTCAAAGTCTACATATTTAAGATCTTCTTCCGAATAGCATTCCACAAGACACTCCAACCCCAGTTCGTCAGCGGCATGATGCAGTTCCTGGAGTTGATGTCCATCGGTGATTGTAGCAATAAGCAAAATAGCATCAGCGCCATAAGCTCGTGCTTCTTTCACCTGGTACGGATCAATGATGAAGTCTTTACGCAGCAAGGGGATATCAACTTCGTTAGACGCAATCCGCAAATATTCAAGACTTCCTTTGAAAGCAGGTTCATCCGTTAAAACGGAGAGTGCCGCAGCTCCACCCTCCTGGTATTGCGCCGCAATTTTTTGCGGGTCAAAATCGTTGCGAATCAACCCTTTTGAGGGCGATGCCTTTTTTATCTCTGCAATAATTGACACCGTGGATGAGCCTGAAAGCGCATCACGCAGCG
>JAFGWN010000191.1 GCA_016937115.1 Balneolaceae bacterium
CAGCACCACCGGGCACAGATTGCAACCCAGCTTCGGCAAAATGATATAGATCCACCGGCAACAGACTTTATTTTTTATCTTCGGAATAATTAACAATCGAAAACCCAATCTAACGTAATACGAGGCACTATTCTGGAATCTCTTGAACAATTTTTAGCGGCTTTTTCAAGTTTTATGTGGGGCACCCCGCTGGTTATTTTACTCTGCGGCGGCGGACTCTTTTTCATGATTTACTCAGGGTTCACCCCTTTTCGATATTTTCGTCACGCCGTAGATGTACTTCGCGGAAAGTACGATGACCCCGACGACCCGGGTGATATTAACCACTTTCAGGCGCTGGCCAGTGCGCTGGCCGCTACCGTGGGGCTCGGCAACATTAGTGGGGTCGCCGTAGCCATTGCCACAGGCGGGCCCGGTGCGGTCTTCTGGATGTGGGTTAGTGCATTTTTAGGTATCGCCACCAAGTTTTTTACCTGTACGCTCTCTATTATGTATCGTGGCAAAGACAGTGAAGGCCACATTCAGGGCGGTACCATGTATATGGTTACCGAAGGTCTTGGTAAAAAATGGAAACCGTTTGCCATCATGTTCTCTATTGCCGGACTGTTTGGTGCACTACCCATTTTTCAAGCTAACCAACTCACGGCCATTTTGCGTGATGTTATCTATATCCCCAACGGTTGGGTAACGGCCGAGGCACACTTTATGGGTGATTTTATGACCGGTATGGTCGTTTTGGCAATTGTATCGCTCGTTATCTTCGGAGGCATTAAACGCATTGGGAAAGTGGCCTCGAAGATGGTGCCGGCCATGGTGGTTCTTTATGTGGGGGTGATACTGGTTATTCTTTCTCTCCATATTGATGTACTTCCCTATTACCTTAAACTTATTGTTACCGACGCCTTTACCGCCGAATCGGCTATGGGCGGGGCACTCGGTTCTTTAATTATAGTCGGTTTTAAACGCGCCGCATTTAGTAACGAAGCCGGGATTGGTACGGCTACGCTGGCACACGGCGCGGCTAAAACGAAAGAACCCGTGCGGGAAGGACTGGTGGCCATGCTCGGGCCGGCTATTGATACGCTGCTGGTCTGTACCATGACGGCTCTTGCAATCCTGGTTACTGATGTTTGGAAAACAGGCGATGACAACGGCATCGTGCTCACGGTCTCCGCCTTTCAAGAGGCATTGGGAGTTATAGGCCCGTCGGTGCTGGTTCTTTGCGTGACAGTATTCGCTTTCAGTTCACTCTTCACCTATGCCTATTACGGTACCAAATGCCTTGGTTTTATAATTGGGGCCGACAAACAGCACTACTACAACTATTTTTACGTGGCATCGATCGTGCTCGGCGCGGTAACAACTATTAGTTCTGTAATCAATCTCATCGACGGAATGTTTGCCGTTATGGCAATTCCGACGGTCGTAACTGCATTGTTGCTTGCGCCAAAAGTAAAAGCTGCAGCCAAGGACTATTTTTCCCGGCTTGATACGTTTGAAATCTATAAATAATGCAGACAAGAGGCCTTTGCTTAAAGAAAGCACCTGTTTTTAATAGCAGGGAACATTTTTTTTAAATCTCTGTATCATTTCACACAATACTTTCACATCTCGTACGTAATAAACATATCGAGATGATGTGTGTGAAAAACAAGAGGAGTTCAATTTAAAAAGTAGTAGCTTTCTAAGCATAAGTCCTCTTAATATTTTAGCCTCCGGTTTTAGTAGCGCCGGAGGCTTTTTTTATTGTATGAATTGGGGGAGCCAATCTATTATATTAGGGAAAACCAATCCAATATAACGCAGCAAAATGGGTGATGAAATTATTCTTGGCATTGATCCCGGCTCACGCAATACCGGCTACGCCATTCTCACCGAACGGGATGGGAAATTGATTGCGCTTCGGTGTGATGTAATTTCAATGGCTCACCTCGATGATCACTCGGATCGGCTGCAGTTTATCTTTGAAAAAGTATCGGCGTTGATCAAATCCTGCAGCCCCACCTCTTGCGCTATTGAAACACCGGTATACGGGGTTGATCCATTGGCGATGCTTAAACTCGGGCGTGCACAGGCTGCAGCCATGCTGGCCATCACTAACAACGGTGTATCGGTAACCGAATACTATCCCAAGAAAGTAAAGAAATCGATTACCGGGAACGGTAACGCCAGCAAAAAACAGGTAGCTTTTATGCTGCGTAAAATGGTGCAACTGCCCGACGAAACGCTTTCCGAAGATGCCACCGATGCCCTGGCCGTCGCCTGGTGTCATCATATGAAAAAGAATGCGATTGGCAACCAAACCTCCGACACGGCAAAGAAAACACATCAGAACCGCAGCGGCTCAAGCTGGAGCGAATTCGTTAAAAAGAATCCCGACCGGGTCCGTGATTAAGAACATGAATAAATCATTAGATACCATTTTAAATAATTCCTCTTAAAAAGGGGGGATTTCAAAGCTTTCTTAGTTAACTGAATAGAACATTAATTATCTTTCATGATTGCATATTTACATGGCAGCCTTGCCCTTAAGTCAGCCGAACGTATTATTATTGATGTACACAACATTGGCTATGAGGTTGAAATCTCTTCCCAAACATATCAACAGCTTCCCGCTGAAGGCAAGGATCTGAAACTGCTTATCTATCATCACTTCACCGATAACGACCAGCGCCTGTTTGGTTTTTTTACCAAGGATGAAAAAAAATTGTTTGAGCTGCTCATCACCGTGAAGGGAGTAGGGCCAAAGCTTGGACTCACAATACTTTCGGGACTTCCGGCCGGGCAGATTATTGAGGCTATCGTACAGGGCGATAAATCGGCATTGACCCAAATCACGGGTATCGGTAAAAAAACGGCGCAGCGCATGCTGTTGGAACTCAAAGATAAAATGGAAGCCATGGCGCTGGATTCTGTCAGCACAAGCGGTTCTGCTGTTTCATCAAGCGTGAAAGAGGAGGCCGTTTCAGCACTGCAGTCGCTGGGTATCAAAAAGCAGGCTGCCCAAAAGGCTGTTCAGACTGCCGGGGCCGACATCAGCGAAACGGACGGTGTGGAGCAGTTGGTAAAAAAAGCCCTTTCCCGCATCAATAAATAGGGTAAGAATTTCCCGGGCCCAAAGTGTCATCCCAAATTATCTGCTGATGCATCATTTGAAATTCCTCATACGCTGTCCTCGGAATGACAATAATTAGAGTTTTTTGCGCTTGCCACATCATCAATAAATAACAATTACTTAACGCAGAACGGTTTAATTTCAGCCGGTAACTTCGTACTATAACCATCCTAAAGTTTAGGTAATAATTTCATTATTATAATATAACACCTTAACGAACCTACCGACAGTGGCTGACAAACAAACGATTCTCGTTGTAGATGATGAACAAGATCTCCTCGATCTGATCGAATATAACCTTAAAAAAGAAGGATTCGACGTACTCAAGGCCGAGGATGGACAAGAAGGCATTGAAGTAGCCCGCGAGCATTCACCCGATCTCATTCTTCTCGATATCATGATGCCCAAGATGGATGGACTGGAAGCCGTAGAAGTGATTCGGGATGATGACGAACTCGGACGCATCCCCATCATTTTTCTTACGGCACGCGGTGATGAAAAAACGGAAGTTGAAGGCCTCAACAAAGGCGGCGACGATTACATCACCAAACCCATCAGCACAACGAAACTTATTTCCCGCATCAAAGCGGTGTTGCGCCGGTTTGAAGAAACCGAAGAGCCCAACCGTATTGACGTGCACGACATCCAGATCGATAAAGACCGCTATATTGTGACACGTGGTGAAGACGAGGAATTTCAACTGCCACGCAAAGAGTTCGAGCTGCTCTACTTCTTGGCCAGCCGGAAAGGTAAAGTAATGGATCGGCAAACGCTGCTCAATCATGTCTGGGGGGATAATGTGTATGTCGTAGACCGAACGGTTGACGTTCACGTACGCAAGATCCGAGAAAAGCTGGGGGATGAATATATCGAAACCGTCAAAGGCGTCGGATATCGCTTTAAAAAATGAAACGAAACCCGTTCCAACGTTTTTCAAGGCTGGCCTTTCGCAGTGCATCCATTTCGGCTCTGCTCATCAGTATTCTGCTTAGCCTGGGCGTTCTGTATTTTCTTGATCTACCTGCCGTTTACACTATTCTAATTGCATTCGGGCTTTTCATATTCTGTTTTCTGCTTGTTTACTTCACTGTTTTTAAACTGCAGTTTCGGCGCCTTGAGATGCTAAACCGCATCAGCCGCAATATAGCCCGCAAACGGTTTGATGACTACGAGAACCTCGATACGAATGGCAAAGATGAGCTCGACTTTCTTATCAGGCAGTCGATCAGAGCCAGCAAAACGGTGGAGCGCGAAATACAGCGGCTCAACCGCATCGAAAATTACCGGAAAGAGTTTATCGGTGATATTTCGCATGAACTCAAGACTCCTATTTTTGCGATTCAGGGATTTATTGAAACACTGCTTAACGGTGCTATTGAGGACGACACGGTAAACCGGCAGTTTCTCAAAAAAGCCATGCGTAATGTCAACCGGCTTACTTATCTCACCAAAGACCTGATGGAAATTTCCAAGCTGGAAACCGGCGAATTGAAATCAGAAATACAGGATATTTACCTGCGGGATGTGGTGATGGACGTTGTCGACAGCCTGCAATACAAAGCCGAAAATGAAGATGTAGAAATCAACATCGACGATTTTGACAAAAATATTCTTGTTAACGCCGACCGCAATCAGATCAAGCAGGTACTCATTAACCTTATAGAAAATGGCATTAAATACAACAAACCGGGCGGCACTGTTACGGTAGGGGCTAAACCCTTTTCCAGGGACAAGCACCGGATGCTTGTTTATGTGCAGGATACCGGCATCGGCATTGAACAGCAGTACATCGATCGCGTAACGGAACGGTTTTTTCGTGTGGACAAGTCGCGCTCCCGCGAAAAGGGCGGCACCGGCCTGGGGCTGGCTATCGTAAAGCACATAATGGAAGCGCACGGCGAAGAGTTTTTTATGGAAAGCACGCCGAATGTCGGCTCCACCTTCAGCTTTACACTGACCAAAGTAGAGCGCACAACCATTTCGGTTTGATGATCATCGTTGGATGGTATCATCCCGAACATAGTCCGCCGCCAAGAGCACAAGCATGAGAAATAACAATAGGTTGGCGTGGCATAGCTTTTTTACTTTTCACTCTTGTTGCGTTATTTCATACCTTTTTACTCAAAGATTCAATATTCAACATTCATAATTCCATTATGCTGCATGCAGTTATCATGGCCGGAGGTTCCGGCACCCGTTTTTGGCCTAAAAGTACCAAAGAACATCCCAAACAGTTTTTAACACTTTTTGGTGATCAAACCATGCTTCAGTCCACCGTTGAGCGTATCAAATCGGCGATTCCCGCCGACCGCGTCTGGGTCATCACCAACGAGCGCTATGTTGATCTCGTCAACGCACAGCTCCCTGAAGTACCCAAAAATAATATTATTGGTGAACCCGTCGCCAAAAATACGGCGCCCTGCGTAGCGGCGGCGGCTGCCCTTATCGATAAACAAGATCCCGACGCTACAATGGCGGTATTACCGGCCGATCACCTCATTGCCAATGCCGACGAATTTATCTCCGTACTGAAAGCAGGAGCACAAAAAGCCGAGGAGTCCGATTCACTGGTTACCATAGGCGTGCAGCCCACCCGCCCCGAAACCGGTTATGGTTACATTGAATTAAAAAAGGATTCTGCTGAACCCGTGGGTGATTATGAAGTTAAGCGTGTCGCCCAGTTTCGGGAAAAGCCTGATATTGCCACTGCCCGCCAGTTTGTTTTTTCTGGCCGGTTCTTGTGGAACAGCGGCATGTTCATCTGGAAAACGTCGGTTATTCTCGATCAATTTAAAAAGCATCTGCCCGATGTCGCCGAACAGGTGAAACAGTTAAAACCCTCGATTGATACCAATCAGCAAACTGAAGCCCTTAACATTTTTTACCAGGCCTGCCCTTCTGTTTCTATTGATTACGGCATCATGGAAAAGGCAGAAAATGTGTATGTGATTCCCGGCGATTTTGGCTGGAACGATGTGGGAAGCTGGAAAGCGCTGTATGATGTGGAAGAAAAAGACAAAAACGATAATGTAATGAAGGCCCTGCAATACATTACTGAAGAATCTTCGGGTAATTTGGTTCATAGCTCTAACGGCAAATTAATTGCCCTGGCCGGTGTGGAAAACCTGGCGGTTGTTGAAACCGATGACGTTATTCTTGTCTGCAACCTCGACAAGGCACAGTCGGTAAAGCAGGTTGTAAATCAGCTCAAAGAAAGTGAAGACAAAAAGAAGTTTCTTTAAGACTGATTGATCGTTGTGATCCCGAATCGAACAAAGGGAGTATGAAGGATTTCAAATAACGCACCACGCATTATCACTATCCCTAATAGCCAACGGTATAATAGTTGAGACTTCTTGCCGCTATGCTTTTCGGAATGATGTAACTGACCGAATTTAATCCACTTCAACCGTTAGCTGATCATACGCAAGCTGCACATAGCCGGGCAGCTTTTTGTTGCTCTCGGCATGATTCACAAATCCGTTCATGTGCACCAGATACGTTTGCGGTATCTCCAGCTCGTCCGCTATCTCAACCGCCTCCGGTATCGTCATGTGTGTAGGGTGTTCCGGCCTCCAGCGCAGCCCGCTCAGTACCAGCAGTTTTGATCCTTTTATACGCTCTTTTGTTTTATCCGGGATCGATTTTACGTCGGTCAAGTAGGAGATATCTCCCACTCTAAAACCAAGCACATCTACCCTGCCGTGCCGGACGGGAAGCGGGGTGATCGTTACATCACGGAATGTCATCGGCTCAGTCATTTCATGCAGATCAAGCGATGCCGCGCCGGAATATCGGTCCGGGCCAAACATATAGTCAAACCGCCTTCGGATGGCTTCTACACCTTCCCTGGTAGAGTAAACCGGCATGCTTTGGTTCTGCTTATAGCAAAACGGGCGAAGATCATCCAGTCCTGCAATATGATCCATGTGTTCGTGCGTAATGAGTACTAAATCGATGTGGTTCAACCCGGCTCGCAGTGTCTGCAGGCGAAACTCCGGGCCGGTATCAATGATGATTGAAGTCTCTTCCGACTGGATCCATGCCGAACAGCGCCACCGGTTGTTACGCGGATCGGGCTCTATCTGTTCACGCCCAAAGCCGCCGGCAATAGGTACGCCCATGGATGTGCCCGTGCCCAAAAAGGTAAGCTTCATTACGCCTCTTGGTTGTCTGGTATTTCTTCTTCCATATCATCAAACTCCTCAAAACGGCGCCACAGCGTTTCCAGCTCTTTACGCACTGCCGGCTTAATATACATATCCTTGATGCGGTCTTTATCGAGCACGCGTGCCAGCAAGCCCACCTGCTGCTCAATCGGCCGTTTTTTATTGATAACCACCAGCTTATCTCCTTCCACGATGCACTGGTCGCCCCGAAACGTACCGCGCTCTTTGCGAATGGTATAGCCCGCCCGTTCAACCAGTTCTTCAAGTTCAATAAATAATTTATCCGGCTTCATGCTAAAAAGTAATTCCGATTAAGATGCTGTGTGCCGACGCACTATAATCGAGGGGATTTCCCTCAATATCAAATCGGCGATAGTTATAATCATACCCGAGGCTCAGCCCGGCATTCCCAAAAAGCCGGTCAAAATAGAGACGTCCTTCTCCTTTCACCGCGGCAACGCTTCCACTGGCATTCTGCTCCCGGGTTGAGAAAGAAAAACCATAGCTGGGTATTGCATGAATGCCCAGCCTGAACCGGGGAGCGACCTGTGCATTTAGACTTAAACCCCCTCCTACTTCAAAAGTCCCTTGCTGAAATTGAGGCGTATCAACAACTATAACATCATCATTGCTTACACTGGTAAAGCTCGAATGAAGAACAAGGGGCAGCTGAAGCGAAAAACTCTGTGATCTATATAACGACAAGTCATACCCATAGCGGATGCCCGCATCAAAATAGGCGGCCTCATCTAAACCCGTTGCGCCGCCGCCGAACCCCAGGTAGATATTGGTTCCGAAACTCTCCAGCCGAAATCGCAAAAGATTACCTGAAAATTCGTACGCCCCTGCTCCCCCGGCGCCACTCTCTCCCTCATAATTAAACTCGACCGGTTCCAACCCGACAAAGATAGCTACCGAGGGACGCTCGAATGCACCGGG
>JAFGWN010000192.1 GCA_016937115.1 Balneolaceae bacterium
ATTTTTCCCAGGTATTATTCGATCTGTTAACATCGGGGAACTGATGCTCGGGATCAATTTCGACCTTGATAACGTCGCTGTTCGTATCAACCGTTAAGATGGTACTTGTAGCACCGCGCAGCCAGGTTTCAACGTTGATGTTACGGGTTATCGTTTCACCATTATTCAGGGTGATCTGAATTTCAGCCGGCATGGGTATCTGTCCAAAATCCTGGATGATGATACGCGTGCCGTTTTCCGTTTCGGTTACTTCGGTTACGGCTTGGTCAAGCGTCCACGTTTCATAATACCAGCTTCTCCAGAACCAGTCGAGGTTGCGACCACTGACATCTTCAAACGTATTAAACATATCCCATGGATATGGGTGCTTAAACTGCCAGCGCTCCATGAAGGTGTGGTAGGCCTCGGTGAATGTTTTTTCGCCCAGCAGGTGGCGCAATGTTACCAGCACAGAAGCCGGCTTTGGGTACGAAGCCACACCGTATGCGGCGCCATTGTAATGATAGTCGGATCGACGCATAATTTCCCCTTCCAGGCCTGTTCCCGCAATTTGGGTATAGCTTTGGAAGTCGTTGATATCGGGGTTGGAGGCCTTCGGGAAGAAATCTTTCTTCGCTTGGTTTTCATTAAACGTAGTGGTGCCTTCATCCATCCAGGCGTATCGCCGCTCATTGCTGGCCAGCTGCATCGGTATCCACATATGGGCCAGTTCGTGAGCTGTGACAGCATAAAGTCCATATGCTGAACTGTTATTATAATCACCCATGATGGTCATCATGGGAAACTCCATGCCACCGCCGATAATGCCGCCGCCTTCAACGGATGTCATATGGGGCCAGGGGTATGATAGCCCGGTAAAATCAGACAGAAACTCGATGGCGTGCCGGGCATACCGGGCTTCTTCTTTCCAGAGTGGCGCCGATTGGCGGTAAAAAGCGTTGATATGGGCATAATCTTCGGCTCCGTCTCCGTCCAGGTCACCGACGGAGGTACGGGCGGCGTCCCAGTTGGATTCTTTTGTAACGCTGAAGGCAAAATCATTGACCCATTCGGCCGTAAAATTCCAGCTTACTTTTTCATTTTCACCTGCAGTGATATTACCAAAATCCTTTTCGCTTACTACACTCATTACCGAATCACTGTTATGTGCTTTTTGCAGGCGATCATAGATAGGCTGACGAAGAATACGCTGTGCGTTATCAAGTTTGCCTGTAGCGGCAACAATCCAGTTGGCAGGGGCCGTAATGCTTACATGGAAATCGCCGAATTCGTTATAGAATTCCGCATTGCCCAGAAAAGGATCGGTAAACCAACCGATCACATCATCATAAACACGCACTTTGGGGTACCAATAGGCGATATAAATAAGATTATCCTTGTTATAGCCCATGCGTCCGCTGGCGCCGCGCTGGGGAATTTTAAAACTCCATTCCGTTTCCATAGTTGCAGTTTTGCCGGGAAGAAGCGGCTCTTCAGGAAGCACAACCATAATGGTACCGTTGATGTAGTAGCCTGTTTGGCCTTGCTGCTCAATAACATTCATATCTGAGCCATTGTAGCTGAAATGCGCTATTTCCATACCGCCCGTTATTTCAGTTTGAGAGCTGCGGGGGGAACCTTCTTTATGCAGATTTTGTGCCAGCTCGAGATACACTTGGCGGAGAGTATCGGGTGAATTATTATGATAGGTTATAGTCCCATTTGCAACCAGTCGCTTTTCTTTTGGCAGTATTTCTACTTCAATGCTGTAATCAGTTTTTTGCTGCCAGTAGTCCCCACCCGGTTTTCCGGAAGCTGTTCGGGTGCCGTTTTCAATTGCTTCATAAAAATAGGCTGGTATTTCATTACTTATTGCATTGGGGACGGCGCGATCTAAATTGGTGAGCTTCTTGCGTTCATTATTAACCTGCGGCGTCTGCCCTGGTGCAGGCTGTTGGCTCGTTTGGTTCGATGTTACACAAGCTGATAATAGGAGAGCCGTAAAAAAAGATAGGGTTAGTCTGTAGTTGAATAATTTCATAGAACCGTTTTTTATTTACAATAAAAGGGAGGGGTGCGGTTGATTCTTATTTATTAGCCTACATGTTGAAATGCTTTTCGAGGGATTCTTTCAGGTCTTCAAATTCTATGGGCTTGGTCAGATAATCAAGGTAATTTGTTTCTTTGGCTCGTTTAACGTGCAGCGGGTCGGAGTTGCCGGTGATGTAGATGACGGGAACATCAGAAAACTTGCGAATTTCATTCATGGCATCGATACCGTCGAGATCCCCTTCGAGTGAAATATCCATTACAATCAAATCGGGTTCAATCTTTTTGGCCAGCTCAATGGCTGTTTTCCCGTAAACGAGCTCTCCCTCTGTTTCAAAACCAAGCCGATCAAAATAACTCTCATACAGCAGGTTAAGGATGAGATCATCTTCAACAATAAGTACTTTTTTTGGGGCTCCCATAGCGAATCAACAAAAATTTGAGGTTATTCTAAAATAGCAAGAAGATTATCTTATTCAATTTTTAATCTGATTGGGATAAAAAAGCTAAATGAATACGTCGTTATTGTACCGGCGGCCAGACTCGAACTGGCACTCGATTTTAGAATCGAATTGGATTTTAAGTCCAACGCGTCTACCAATTCCGCCACGCCGGCTGTGCATCAAGAGCAATCAAGGATAATGATTTATGTAAAAAAGAACAATTAAAAGCTGGCACTGAAATTAATATATTTGGAAAGGTAATCATGAAACATTTACCTTGCTAATGACTTTAGAGAAATAATACAAACTAAAACCCTCATCAAACATCTTATTTATGAACATGTTCAAAGGAAAAGTAACCGGTTTGTTGATTTTGGCGGCATGCCTGATGATGCCTTTACAATCTGCAGCGCAATGGAGTCTCGGTGCAACATATGAAATGAGAGAGGAAGATCCTCAGAACGGATATGGTATTCGTATCGAACGGGAAATTTTGAAGCCTATTCCTATTGTTGATATAGGGTTACGGGCCCATTTCAGTTACTTCAACGAAGACAACGAGTTTACCCGTGATAATCAGTCGATTTCCGGCGATCTGACCTATTATGATTACGGATTGGCGGCTACTGGAGGCGTTTCTCTGGGGCTTTTTAAGCCTTATGTAGGTCTGGGTATCGGAAAAGATGATATTGACTTTGAAGGCGACGATGGCAGTCCGGATTTTTCTGACTCAAGTTTTTACTGGAACGGCTTTGCAGGTGCCGAGCTGACGATTATTCCCAAACTACACCCATTTGTGGAATATCGGTTCCAACAGGCTGATCATCCTGATGATATAGAAGCGGATTTTGGCTCAGACGGACGTTTGATACTGGGACTTTCGCTTCAGTTCTGATTCACCGTAATAAATCTTTATTTTTAGAGCAGGTACATTGTTTAGTACCTGCTTTTTTTATATAGCTTATTATTAAATAAAATCGGTCGATTGATTGACAAATCATCAGGCTGTTTAACTAATTGAACCAAATATCCTGTTAAGTCGTTATTTTAGTGTAGTTTAGAAGTGAGAGCTTAAGATATGTCTAAAACTAAATCGACATATAAGTACGATATTGAAGGCCATGAGCCGGATCCCGAGCAAAAACGGGATGCCGATCGCCTGATACGGGTCTGTCGCGAACATCTCGATAGCCTCGATGAGGCGATGGTCCGTAAGGCTTTTACGCTCTGCTATCTCTCCCATAAAGGAGTAAAGCGTGCTTCGGGTGAACCATATTATTATCACCCGGTAGCTGTAGCCGAAATTGTGGCCTCCGAGATTACCATCGATGATGTCTCGGTGATTGCATCACTCCTGCATGACACGGTTGAAGACACTAAAGTTACACTGGATGATATTGAGGTACTCTTCGGGGAAGATGTAGCGCACATTATCGATGGCGTGACCAAGATTTCTGGCGTTTTTAAAAGCCGGAATACCAAGCAGGCCGAAACGTTTATGAAGCTGTTGCTTTCTATGGCTGAGGACATTCGGGTGGTACTTATCAAATTTGCCGACCGCCTGCATAACATGCGTACCATTCAGCATTTGCCGCGCGAAAAACAGCTGCAGATTGCTACTGAAACTATTGAGCTCTATGCGCCACTTGCGCACCGCTTTGGGCTGTTTAACATTAAGAATGAGCTGGAGGATCTCTGTTTTAAGGTTATTGATCCCAACTCATTTAAGTTCATCAGCCGTAAGCTGCGCGAAAAGAAGCAGGACCGTGAGGCTTTTATCGAGGAATTTATGCAGCCGATCCGCAAGGAGTTGAGCGACCAGGGATTTGAGTTTGAGATTAAAGGACGACCCAAGCATATCTATTCCATTTTCCGCAAGATGCAGCGGCAACAGAAGCCGTTTGAAGAGATTTATGATCTCTTCGCCATTCGCATCATCTTAAATGATCCGCACAAAAAAGAGGATTGCTGGCGGGTGTATTCCATTATCACGGATTGGTATACGCCTATTCCCAAGCGGTTTCGCGATTTTATTTCGGTACCAAAAGCCAATGGGTATCAGTCGCTCCATACCACGGTGATTACCAAACAGGGGCGAAAAGTGGAGGTGCAGATCCGTACACACAAGATGGATGAAATTGCTGAAAAAGGGCTCGCAGCCCACTGGAAATACAAAGAGAATAAAGAGGGCTCGGAAACGCTCGATAAATTTGTGACGTGGGTGCGTGATGTACTGGACAATCCACGGCCGGATGCAGCTACCGAATTTGTGAAAGACTTCCAGCTTAACCTTTACCAGGATGAAATTTATGTATTTACGCCGCAGGGTGAGCTTCGTACGTTGCCGCAAGGCGCCACACCGATCGATTTTGCCTTTGATATTCACAGTGAAATAGGTGAGCGCGCCATTGCTGCCAAGGTAAATGGAAAGATGACACCGCTGCGCGAAAAGTTGGATATCGGCGACCAGGTAGAGATTATCACGGGTAATAAAATTAACCTTAATCCCGACTGGATTGACGACGTCGTTACGCACAAAGCGAAGTCGAGAATCCGGCAGTTTGTAAAACAGAAAGAGCGGCAGGTTGCCGATGAAGGCCGGGAAATATGGGAGAAAAAAGCGAAGAAGAATAATATTGAAATTTCCGAACAGGAGCTGACCAAAGTCATCCAGAAGCTGGACTACGATTCAACAAAGCAGCTTTTTTATGAAATTGGTAAGGGATCAGCCGATGTAAAAGAACTGGTGAGAGTGGTTTCTGAGTTTAAAAGCAAGGGGCGTGTTGAGGTAGATGTGCCCGAGGAAACGCGGCCACTCACAGAGAAAGAAATTCAGGAAACATATATTAACGCAGCGCGTTCAATTAGTGACGATGATGCACTCATTATTAACGGTGAGCTCACGAATGTTAAATATTCGTACGCCAATTGTTGCAATCCCATTCCGGGTGATGATGTGATCGGATTCATAAGCCGCATCGGTGATGTGAAAATACATCGCTCGAACTGTAAAAACGTGCGACATTTAATTCAAACTGACGGTGAACGGATCGTTGATGTCTCATGGGCTAAAAATATCGGATCACAATTTTTGGGTGCAGTAAAAGTTATCGGCGAAGATCGCGTGGCTATGATCAACGATCTGACCGATGTGCTTTCCAAATCGTTAAAAACAAATATGAAAAGTATTAACGTGAATAGCGACAGCGGTATGTTTGAAGGCATTCTCACGGTCTTTGTTGACGACATCGATCACCTCGATCGCATCATGGAAAAGCTCCATAAAGTTGAGGGTGTGAAAAGTGTATTCAGATATGAATAGAGTTGATTTTTATGCACTTAGCATCTACATTCGATGCTTCTAAACGTAATGAGTTTTTGTTTTTGCATACTGCTTGTTAGACCTATTTGCCGCGAGGCTTAGTTAATACCGATAGCTTAATTTTGAACCAGCAGAAGTGCGAAAAGTATTCTTTATTATTATGATTACGTACACAAAAAGAGATCTTGTTCGAAAAGTTGCAGAGCAGATGGATGAACCCATGGTACAGAGCGAGCCCTGGGTTGAAGCGGTCCTTGTGGCCATCCGCGAAACAATGATGGATGCCGACCCTACGTGCCGTATTGAACTGCGTGATTTCGGTGTATTTGAGGTCAAAAAAACCAAGGCAAAACCCCGGGCACGCAATCCCAAGACGAATGAAGAAATTTATGTACCTGCACATCGAAAAACACATTTTAAACCGAGCAAGCTTTTAAAAGAATTTTTAAAACAACCGCTGGAAGAACTGGAAGAAACAGATAGTTAAACGTGGCCGAATACGGACGAATTATAGGAATTGACGTTGGCACAAAATGGGTTGGCCTGGCCCGCACTGATCTGCTGCGAACTGTGGCAAATCCGATTGATACGTATCACGTTGAAGTGGTTTTCGATGAGCTTGAAAAACTGCTTGAAACCGAGCAAGTGCAAAAACTCGTTGTTGGCTGGCCGCTTACACCCGATGGGGGCCATGGTCGTGCCATAAAAATGGTCGAAAAATTTATTACAAAACTGCGCCTGCACTTTCCTGAAATAGAAATTGAAAAGATTGATGAACGCTATACTTCAAAAGAGGCAGTAGCCGCGATGGTCGAGGCCGGGGTGCCCAAGATGAAACGCCGCGACGGCAATCGTGTTAACCGGGCAGCTGCCGCCATCATCCTTCAAAAATATCTTGAACAATCTGACGAGTGATATGTCTGTATTGCCTATTGTAACATTCGATGATGACGTACTTCGCCAAGAGGCTGTGAAAGTGCAAAAAAACAGCAAAGAGCTGCAGCAGCTAATCGATGATATGTTCGAAACTATGTATAATGCCGATGGTGTGGGACTTGCAGCTCCGCAAATCGATCGTTCACTGCGGTTATTCGTCGCCGACGCCGATGTATATGCCGAGGAAGAAGACAGGGGAGAACAGCACGGTCCGCTGGTTATGATTAATCCGGTTATTTCGTTCAAGAGTGAAGAGACGGTAACGATGGAAGAAGGCTGCCTGAGTATTCCTGAGGTAATGGGGCCCGTAAGCCGGCCGGCACAGATTACAGTTCAGTTTAAAGACCGTGATTTTAATGATCGGGAGCTTGAGGTGGATGGTCATGTGGCC
>JAFGWN010000193.1 GCA_016937115.1 Balneolaceae bacterium
AAGCGGGGAGCCTATTTTCGTACTCAACGGCCGGTATGGATATTACGTACAGGTTGGAGAAGTTTCGGATGACAACAAAAAACCGCCACGCGCTTCACTGTTGAAAGGTATGAAGCCCGCAGATGTTGATGTTGACCTGGCACTTCGCCTGTTGGAATTGCCGCGGAAACTGGGAGAGCATCCCGAAACCGGCAAAGATGTACGGGCGGGGGTTGGCCGTTATGGACCCTTTGTAGTGCATGACGGGACCTTCGCCTCCCTGCATAAATCGGATAACGTACTGAATGTAACACTCGACCGCGGGCTGGAACTGCTGGCGAAAAAGAAAAGTCGACCAAGAAAAAGCAAGGCTATTAAAGAGCTCGGAGATCATCCTGAAACCGGAAATAAAGTGCGCGTAATGAACGGTAGGTACGGGCCTTATATTAAGCATGGCAAGAAAAATATCAGCTTGCCTGATAGTGCCGAGCCGGAAAAGGTAACGATGGATGATGCGGTGAAGCTAATTGAGGAGAAAGGAAAATGAGCAAACATTTCACATCTATAATTTAACATGACAATTTCGGCAGACTTTCGTTAATTTATAACCTCATGCAAAAGAAATCACATATCCACTTTAGCTACCCGCCGAACTTGCACGAGCTTGATCTGGCGACACTGGTTTCGATGTATCGTGAAAGGGGTATTCCCAAAAAGGCGAAGGCGGGCGAATATTTTGGATGTGCGCTAACCCAGCGGATGATCAAAGATGGAAAATGGTGGTTTGGACGCCATTACAGTCAAAAAGCCTGGGATGAACTGCTCACCAAAAGTTGTGAAGGGTATCCGCTCACCGAAGTTGAACTGAATGTGTTGGGGCTGGCGATGATTGCGGAAGGAGAGCCGCCAAAACGTGATTATGTGGAACAAAACTCGGGCGCTATTTCTAAGCTTGCCTACATGATCGTCAACGATTTAAAAGAGTATGGATTCCTTTCTATTGATGACCAGGAGCGGCTAATGATCACACCCCGCGGCGAAAAGGCATTACAGGGGATTGCCCGGCGCATTTACGATAAAAAGTTCAGTGCTGCTATGTTGCATGTCAACCGGGAAAATACGGCTCAGCCTACCATTGAGCGGGCCAAGAAAAAGGAGGAAAACGAGCAGGCCAACCTGTTTTAGTTTTCCTTAGACACATCTTCAACGGTTTCCGCCACTTTTTGCGCGACACGTCGGTCAAATGCACTTGGAATAATCTCTTCTGGCGTCGGGTCTTCCACGCAATCGGCGATGGCATAGGCAGCGGCGCTATACATTTTGTAGGTGATATCACGGGCACGGGCGTTGAGCACGCCGCGGAACAGCCCCGGGAAGGCGAGCACATTGTTGATCTGATTGGGAAAATCGGATCGTCCGGTAGCAATAATATGGGCTCCGGCTTTGTGCGCCTCATCCGGCATGATCTCTGGAATGGGATTGGCCATAGCAAAAATGATCGGATTGTTTCGCATCCGCTGAATCATCTTCTTGCTAAGCACCCCTGGCACTGAAACGCCGATAAAGACGTCGGCATCTTCGAGGGCGTCACCAAGAGAGCCTTTTATAGTATGTCGGTTGGTGATCTCCGCCATCTTTTTCTTGATAGCGTTCATTTCACTGCGGCCTTCGTAAAGGATGCCACGGCTGTCGCACATAATAACTTCTTGCACACCTACGTGCTGCAGCAGCTTAACAATTGCTACTCCAGCAGCCCCCGAGCCATTGATGACAATCTTGAGTTCGCTCATTTTTCGGCCGGTCACGCGCATGGCGTTGATCATACCGGCCAGTGTTACCACAGCCGTTCCGTGCTGATCGTCGTGCATTACCGGGATATCGAGCTCTTTTTTAAGCCGGCGTTCTATTTTAAAACAGTTGGGTGCGGCAATATCTTCCAGGTTGATGCCGCCGTAGGTCGGGGCAATGGCTTTAACAGCAGCGATAATTTCATCCGGTTCTTGCGTATCCAGTACAACAGGAACAGCATCGACATCGGCAAACTTTTTGAAGAGCACACATTTTCCTTCCATCACAGGCAGCGAGGCTTCCGGGCCGATATTGCCAAGGCCAAGTACGGCTGATCCGTCACTTACAACGGCTACACTATTTTTCTTCCAGGTATAGTCGTATGCTGTGGAGGTATCTTCGGCAATTTCGCTGCAGGGCTTGGCTACACCGGGAGTGTAAGCAATGCTGAGATCTTCGCGCGTATCGAGCGGCATTTTCGATTCAATGGAGAGCTTGCCACCATATTTTTTATGGGCTTCCAAGGATTGTTCGCTGTAGTCATTACGCTTGGATGAAGACATAAATAAAATAGATTAATTAATGCTTATCCCGTTAATGGCCAAAAGTACAATATTTGAGGGATAAAGGATTAAATAGTTCGTAAAAGTTCAGAAATCGCAGAAGGTAGGCGCTGGATATAAAGAGGATGTGAATGCAGGAATAAGAAAAATCACCCCGATACCAACCGGAACCGGGGTGACAGATCAAGTTTATTCGGTGGCTGTTGAATCGCCAGCCTTAGTTTCGTAAACATTATTTTCACGATTGATATCTGCCATGCGCATGGAGGGATCTATTTCAATACGCTGGATATCACCTTTTTGTCGATCAATATTCAGGGTATAGGTCGGTTCAACCCACGGCCAGTCGGGTTTAACGGTCCACTTTACATCGGGATATGAACTTTGGTTTTTTTCACCCCGCATGATGCGCAGCGGCACGTAGAACAACTCTTTGGTATCATCAGTGTATTCAACCATTACCTCAATTGGCATAGGCATCAGATCAACCCGCTCCAGAACAACATGGGTTTGATCGCCTTTATCAGAGACCGACTTAATGCCGTAGTCGATTGTTTTAGTTGATTCAATAAAATACTGATAGTACCAGTCGAGCACCATGTTCGATTCTTTTTCCATCACGCGGAGGAAATCGCGACCATCGGGATGCTTGAATCTCCAGGTATTGAAGAACCGCTTCATGCCGCTGTCGAACGTTTTTGCCCCTACGATATATCGAAGCTGACTTAAAAATACCGCGCCGGTTGAATAAGATGCAACTCCGTAGCCTGCATTAGTCTCAAAATGGTCGGCGTGGGTATCAAGCGCTTCAAACCGTCCGCTTTCCTGCATACGGTAATACGATCGATACGAGCCCGCGTGGGGATTCTCAGTTTGTCCATCATTAAACAAGTGATCCATTGTTAAGGCCGAAGTATAGGTAGTGAAGCCTTCATCCATCCAGGGGTAAAGGCTTTCGTTAGTGCCCAGCACGCCGTAGTACCAGTTGTGGATAAACTCGTGAACGGTAACGCCCACCAGGCTGCCAAACGATCGGTTACCGGTGATGAGTGTTCCCATCGGATACTCCATGCCGCCGTCGCCGCCCTGAATGACAGTAAATTGATCATATGGATATTCTCCGAAATTCTGGCTCATGAACTGAAATCCACGGGAGGTAAACTCGGGCAGCCGTTCCCAGTTTTCGGTGAGTTGTTGCTGCAGGCTGTCGGGAGCGTTCGTGGCCACGGTATTCTGCTGATACAGGAAGTGCAGCATGGGACCGTTGGGCACCTGCTTTTTGGTATGAACAAAGTCGGGATCGGCACCCCAGAAAAAGTCGTGCACGTTATCGGCTTTCCAGTGCCAGGTTAATTTTTTAGAATCACCGCGATTGACATTCCCATCAGCATAACCGTGGCCAATTTCCTGCGAGTTTTGCAGGTAGCCGGTGGCACCCATTGTGTAGGAAGAGTCGATAGAAATTTTAACATCAAAGCTGCCATATACGCCATAAAATTCGCGGCCAATATATGGGTTTGGATGCCAGCCGTCTTCATCGTATTCACTCATTTTCGGATACCACTGGCTCATCGAAAACTCCACGCCTTCGGCATTGGCCCAGCCTGAGCGCCGGATTTGTCGTGGTACCTGACTGTTGAATTCCATTTCAAACACGCTTTTTTCACCTGGTAAAATAGGTTCATTCAAGGTTACCTGAAGGATAGTCCCTTCCACAGTGTACTTTACAGGCTCACCATTTTGTGTGAGGCTTTCGATGTGGTGATAGCCGATTTCATCATCCGGGAGGTTGTTAATGCGATTCATAACCCGACTGTCGGGATCTTCGATGGTTCGGGAGCGCACATCCATCATACTGCCCGGTTGAAACGCATTAAAATAGAGATGGTAAAACACGCGGTTAAGCGTGTCGGGTGAATTGTTTGTGTAGATTGCCTTTTGCGTTCCGGTAAACTGATGGTTAGGTGCGTCTACATCAATTTCCATTTCGTAGGCGATTTCCTGCTGCCAGTAATTTTCACCTTGTCCATATGCGGTGGATGCGGCAAAAAATAAGACCAGAAGTAAAGAGTATCGAATTTTCATAGGAATATTAATTAGGAATGAATAGTTAAGAATTAAAATGAGGTGATAATTCTTACTGTGCCATTTTTTGATTTTTAAAATTTAAAAAGTATTGCGGGTAGCAAACGCCCGGCTGAGCGTAGCTTCATCGATAAACTCCAGCTCGGAACCCATGGGAATCCCGTACGCAATACGGGTGACTTCAACCTCGTCAAATGGCTTCAGCAGTTTGTTGAGGTAATAGGCGGTGGCTTCGCCCTCCGAGTCGGGGTTAAGGGCAAGGATCACTTCATCAATCGGTTGCTTTTCGTCATTAATACGCTGCATCAGTTCACTAATACGCACATCATCCGGGCCGATATTGTCGAGCGGTGATATTACCCCGCCCAGCACATGGTACCTGCCGCGAAATTCATTGGTCTTTTCGATCAGGAATACATCTTGAGACTCTTCAACAACACAAATTTTGGATTGGTCGCGCTTGGGATTGGTGCAAATAGAACAGGGATCGTTATCGCTTATTACCCCGCAGACCGAACAGCGTGTGATCGATTTTTTGAGGTTGACCAGTGCATCAGCCAGCCGCATAACATTTTCATCCTGTTGTTTTAGCAGATACAGCGCAATACGCCGCGCCGATTTACGTCCCGTTCCGGGCAGTTTGGCCAGTTGCTCAATGGCTTGTTCTAAAATTTCTGAGGTTCCCTGCATGTAGGAATGATAAATTTTTAATGTTGAATGGTAGATTAAAATGTCAATTCAACATTCAATATCGAACATTGATTTACATTCCAAGTTTGCTGAGGTCCATGCCTGGAATACCACCGCCGGGAATCATATCTTTATAGGTATCCTGCATTTTCTTTTGTGCTGCTTCTTCGGCTTTATCAAGTGCTTTGTTAACACCGGCAACGACCAGGTCTTCGAGCATCTCTTTATCATCGGGATCAATAACGTCTTTATCCAGGTCAATGCTAATGATTTTGCGCTCGCCGTTGGCTTCTACTTTCACCATTCCGCCGCCGGCTTCAGCGCTGACAGTCACCTTTTTAAGTTCTTGTTTCGCTTCTTCCATTTTTGATTGCAGTTCGGAAAACTTCCCGAACATATCGGCCATATTATTCATAATACAATACTCTAAAAATTAAAATTTATGCGCTTGATTTTTGTGAATGCCTATTGATTGAGGTTATAATCCAATTCGGCCCCAAAAAGTTCAACCAGGGTTTTAATCTTGGGGTCACGCTGCTGAAGTTTCTTAAAACGTTCGTACGGGGTCATTGACGATCCATCATCCTGCTTTTTCTTTCGAACCTTGCAGTTAAACCGCAGAAAACCGCCCACGTTGCCTTCCAGTATTTTAGCGAGTTCCCGCTTATGTTCTTCTACCATTTGTTGGGCAAAATTATCATTGCAGTGCAGTAAAAGCTCTCTGTTTTTAAGTTTAATAGGTTCTACGCGCTGCATTTGGAAATAGAGCATTTGCGGAACCTGTTCTTTTAAATTGGTAACGTATGTTTCCCAATTTTCTTTTACATCGGCAAGCGTAATTTTTCGAGTCGGAGAAGGAGCCGCAGATGGTTCGGCTGAAGTTTCTTTCTTATCGGTTTCCGCAGTTTCTTTTTTCCGGACGGTCGTAGCGGTTTCTGCACCATTTCCCAGCGAAGGAGTTCCAAAAATAGGGTCAAAATCGTCATGAGGAGTAGAATTACCGGAGGTTTCTTCATTATTAACGGGCTCTTCTTCTGGAGAGTGAGACCCCGTTTCTTCTGTGATTTTATCCGGTTGTTTGGTAGGCTCCTCTCCTGTTTCTTCTTCGTCTTTTAGTTCTTCTTTGGCTGTAACTTTAGGGGTATCATCTTGCTCGGCATGGTGGTCGGTTGCACCATTTCTGGAGGAAGAGGGGCTACTCAGCCCTTGCCCGTTGCTACTCTTTTTTTTTAACTGCTCCAGCTCATTCAGCAAGGTGTCCAGTTTTTGGCTGCGCTCCATGTGGATAAGCTTAAGCAGCGTAATTTCGAACTGAATTTTGGGTTGATGCGCTTCCTTTATTTTATACTGCGCTTCGCTGACGATATGCAGCATGCGCATAAGGTCATCTTCGGAAAATGCATGGGCAGTTTCTTTGTACCGTTTTTTCATCCGGGGGGATGCTTCCACCAGGTACATATTGTCTGAATTGCGGGCTACGTACAGATTGCGGAGGTGTTCGGTAAGTCCTACTAAAAACTCCTGAATGTCGTACCCTTCCTGAAGCAGCTCATTGATAAGTTGTAGTCCGGTTGTGGCATCATGCTGTTCTACCGTTTCCATAAACTCAAACATGCGATCAGTGCTGACTACATTCAACGCCTGCAGCAGCTCTTCATGCGCGATATCATTACCGCAAAAAGCGATGGCTTGATCAAGCAGGCCAAGGGCATCGCGCAGAGCGCCATCCGCCTTTTTAGCGATTACATGCAGCGACTCGCTATCTACCTTAATGCCTTCTTCCTTTGTAACCTTTTCGAGGCGCGAAACAATTTCATCAATTCTGATACGCTTAAAATCAAACCGTTGCACCCGCGAAAGAATCGTTGGGAGCACCTTGTGGGGTTCCGTGGTAGCAAAAATGAAAATGACATGGTCGGGCGGCTCTTCGAGGGTTTTCAACAGGGCGTTGAATGCAGCCTTGCTGAGCATGTGCACCTCATCAATGATGTAAATCTTGTAACGACCATTCTGCGGCGGTATGCGCACGCGCTCGCGCAAATCGCGAATATCATCCACTCCATTGTTGGAAGCAGCATCAATTTCAATAACGTTTAATGTCTGGTTGAGCGATTCGCCGTCTACCTGTTGCTCAATGTCATTTACGGTGCGGGCCAGCACCCGTGCCATGGTCGTTTTTCCGACACCCCGCGGACCGCAGAACATATAGGCATGCGCCAGCCGGTTCTGTTTGATGGCATTTTTGAGCGTATCACTCACATGGTTCTGCGAAACGATATCATCAAAAGAATGCGGCCGGTATGTACGGGTTAAGGCGCGGTAGTTATCAGACATGTACGATCTGCGCTCGGCAATTGAATTTCTGCTGTTGTTAATGTATTAAATGTACAAAAAACGAGATCCAATTTCGTAAATAAAATCCCTTTTAAGTTTAGAAAACTGAAGAAAAGTGAATCTGAAAAGGAGCGCTCTTACTCTCCGGTTTCTTTAAGCACTTTTGGTTCGGGTTGATGAGTATATGCAGTCCCTTCGTCAAGGGTAAAAAAGTCGGTTTCATCAAGCCCATATTTTTTCCGTGCTTCAGCTAAATCGTGCTTGGGCTCTTCCATGCCTTCATCAGCCAGCGGGAATGTTCCAAAGTGCATCCCGATGCTTTTTTTCGATTGCACATCGCGGTGAATCTGCACTGCTTCATCGGGGTCGGTGTGGATGGGTTGCATAAACCAGCGCGGCTTGTAGGCGCCGATAGGGATAAGTGAAATGTCGATATCAAACCTGTGGCCAATGTTGGTAAAGAAGCTTCCATAAGCGGTATCACCGGCAAAGTAGATGGTTGATGATTCGGTTTCCAGCACGTATCCACACCAGAGGGTTTTGTCCCGGTCAAATACGCCGCGACCCGAGAAGTGCTGCGCCGGAACGCTGTGGACAACCGTATGCTCATTAATGGCATATTCCTGCTGCCAGTCTAAGTCTACCGTTTGTGAAATTCCATGACGATTTAAAAATCGATCGACGCCCAGCGGGGTAATGAAAAGGGGATCATGCCATTCTTTCAACCGGCAGACGGTTCGCCGGTCCAGATGGTCGTAGTGGTTGTGGCTGATGAGTACAACATCAATCGGCGGAAGGTCTTCAAATCGGATGCCCGGCGGACGCATGCGTTTGGGGCCGATCCAGGAATAGGGGCTGGCCCGGCGGCTCCAGATAGGATCGGTAAGAATGTTGAGACCGTCGGCCTGAATCAAAAAAGTAGCATGATTAACAAAGGTGATAGAGAGCGATTTGTTATTTTTCCGGAAAGTAGACGCCGCTGGAAAGTTGACGTCGGTCATGTAATACTTTTTCCACTCTCCGCGATCGCCGGTCAGGCTCCACTTCAAAATGTCAATAAACCCGCGGCCTTTAAGCTTATCGGGGTTGATAAATTTTTTGCCGTCAAAATAAGAACATTCTTGACCTTTATATCGGGGCGCAGAAATCTGAAAATCTACGACCAGAAGCCCGATGAATAAAAGTCCGGGAATTGCTAAAAGCCAGATCATGGGTGTTAAAAACAGTTTTTGGGGTGTTGCAAATTCAAGTAGTTAGAACCGAAGAAAGAAACACAGCGTTTCAGACAATATCCAACAAAAAGTAATATGTTTATTCGGGTTAGATGTTCCTTGCCTCTCTATTTTTCAAGTATTCTTCAAAGAATTCGAAGATGCGGGTGTACTCATCAAACCAGGCATCGGGATCTTCGAAGCTGTGGCGTTCGGTCGGGTACATCATCATATCAAACTCTTTGTTGCCCGACTGGATAAGCTCATCGATATACTGGGCTGCATCCTGGAAACCCACGTTATTATCAATGAGGCCATGCAGGATGAGCACCGGTTGCTGAAGCGAATCGGCATAGGTGATGGGCGAACTACGTGCGTAGTTGACTGAGTCTGCTTCCGGGGTGCCGAGCCGTGGTCGCGTGTACCAGGGATTGGTGTAGTAGTAATTTTCCCAGTTGGTTACGGCGCGCAGAGCAGCGGCTGCGTCGAAATATCCGGGTGCTACGCTGGTGGCGTACAGCGCCATAAAACCACCATAGCTTCCGCCGTACGTTCCCACGCGACTGGTATCGGCCTGCGGGTAATTTTCAGCTAAATAGTTGATACCGTCGACGATATCCCGCGTTTCGTATTTACCCATCCAGCCGGTCACATCTTCGCGGAAATCGCGGCCGTAGCCCGTGCTGTGGCGGTAGTCAACCTCCATCACATAGTAGCCGTGGGCAGTTAAATATTGGTGGAACATATATTCGCGGTAGTAGCTGTTGGACCAGCCCTTGTATACATTTTGCAGCGAGCCGGCGCCGTGAATAAATACCACCACGGGATAGTGTTCTCCTTCCTGCATGTCCAGCGGTTCCAGCACCGACATGGAAAGCCTGGTTTCGCCATCGCGGCCGGTAAGTCGGATGTAATCTTCCTGCTGCCAGTCAATTTGATTGAAACGGTCGGGGATCGTTTGGGTAAGCCGGGTTTCTTCACGCGGGTTTTGCAGGTTGAGGGCGTACAACTCAAACGGCTCGTTGAAATAGGTGTATTCGTAGACCAGATAATGTTTATCAGGGCCTAACGCAAACGATTGACGGTAGCCGGTTTTAGAGGTCAGTTTTTTGATATTGTCGTTGGTAGTATTCAGCGTATAGATATGGCGCTCCCCGGGGTCTGCTTCCGTTGAAGCGAATACGATATTTGTTCCATCAAGCCATTCGGCCCAGGGAACTTCGAATTGTCCCTCGGTATGCTGGGTGAGGCTGGAGCCATCCGGCTCAACCGTGTAAATGTGATTCCAACCGTCTTTTTCGGAGAGAATCATCAGCTTGTTTCCTTCAGGGGCGAAGGCTATTTCTGTACCATAAAGCCAGCCCTTGGTGGAATCTTTGAACACAACCGTGGAGTCACCGGCTGCAAGGTCATAGACTTCAATCGTACGCTTTTTCATATCGGGACCGGTGCGGTCGAGTGCCACATATTGGCCATTACTACTTACACTGGTGCTTATGTATCCCTTGCCTTCAAAAAGTTGTTTCGTATGGATGGAGTCGAGACGGGCAACGGAGAGAATATGCCGGGCGATACCCCGTTCGGTACGCCCCGTTTCCACATATTGGCTCACATATTCGGGGAAGTAATACTCTTTATAGTCGGAACGGTCGTACTGCTGCAGAATAAGCTTGTCATTTCCTGCCCAAGCGCTGATGTTGTAGCCGGGCTCGTCTTCTTTTTTATTGGTGACCTGGGTTAACCCCGGCTGGTTGATATCGATGATCCAAACATTGCCATTTTGCACAAAGGCCAGCCGCTTACTATCGGGGCTCCAATGCAAATTGTATTCCTGTTCATCAGAGGCAACAACCTTTCGGGCATTAGCAAATGACGGATCAGCCAGCCATATGTCGCCGTCTTGGGTATAGGCGATATGCCTGCCATCGGGTGAAAGGTCATATCCGCGCTGGAAATCCTCTTCATTTGCTCTCGTTCGGTTTTCACCGTTTAGATCAACCATGAAAAGCTCTTCCTCCATCATGGATGAATCGTTGGCATGGTAGTAAATGGATTGCTGATCGGGCGAAAAACGAATAAGTTCCGGTCTGTTTCCGGCAAGCAGGGGTTCGTAAAAGATAGATTCCAGGCTGAGGGTGTCAACCCCTTGCTGGGCAAAGCCCGTGGTAATTGAAATTAGAGCAATCAGGAAGGTCAGTATCGTTTTTTTCATATCCGGGAAAATAAAGTCGTTAAATAATGATTGATAAATAAAGAAAGTAATAATGAGACGGGCAAAAAATCAGTAAAAATTTGAAATTTTAGCGTTGATAACACTCTTATCTGAATATTCAGTTTAATTTTCTTTCCCACCAACCTATTGCCCTTCATTGGCTTACCTAAGCTATAACGTAGCTCCGAAAATTATTTTCGGCTTTTTTGTAACAGGGTCTGTGAAAATTGTTCTTAACAAATAGTAAAGAGGGAATTTTATCTAATCATCGACTTATGCATACACGCATTTATGCTTTTTTAGTTATTGGCACTATTCTTTTCATTATCGGGAGCTGTGACAGTTTATTAAACCAATCAAATGACTCCGTTTCTCTTCCCTTTAATGGAACAACTCCCCTTCCCTCTTTGGAAACGGAAGATTACAAAACCGGCAATAGTATTAAGGGTGATCCACTGTCAGCCGAAAATTCCACGATCAACTGGAGTAAAATAAAGCCGTTGCTCAGGAAGGTCCAAGACCAGACCGGAAGCCGACTTGCTGCTTTTTACAGCGTCAGCGATTCAAGCGAGGGGAAATACTACTACCGGACATCGCCCCTGGATTTTTCTGACCAGGCATTAAAAGCCGCTGACGGAAAGGTGCAAACGTATTTCTTTGAATCATCAGCATCGGTCAATCCCGGTGCGCCCGTTCAGTTGCTGGCCGCCTATATTCCCGACAGCAGGCTGGCCGAACAGGAGATGAACAGCTGGATTTTGTCCAGAGTTCAGAAAAATCCGGTGCCCAACGCGTCTGCCACTTCAAGCAAAAATAATGATGGGGATCGCACCTCAGAAACATGTTGGTATACGTACGTATTTTACGACTCTGACGGCGATGTTACGGCCATCCAACTTGAAGAAGATACGTGCGCCGTGGTTACCCCTGACGATGGAGGGGGCGGCCCGGACGACGATGATAGTGGCGGGGGCGGCGAAGGCGGGGACGGGGAGATGGATGTGCCCTGCGACCAGCAACTGATGCCCGGTCCCGAATGCGACCCCGATCCCAGCGGCGGAAACCCACCCTATCCAGATGAACCTGATCCATGTGAGATTACTAAGAGCGATCTCGCAACAACCTTTCCCAATTCCAGTTCAGTTGTTAGAATCGCGATACTTGATATGATTGGGGAACATGGTGCAGCATTTGGGATAAATACTAAAGAGGAAATACAGCACTTTTTATCGCAAGCTGGACATGAATCGGGAGGTTTTAGTACTTTATCGGTAATAGAAAATATGAACTACTCCGCTGATCGTTTGCTTGAAGTATTTGGATATCTGTTTTCACGTACTGATCCTAATAAGGCTAATCCAGATAATTATGCAGGCAACCCGCAAAAAATTGCTAATTTTGTGTATTCTGGTTCAAACGCCTCTTTAGGTAATGGGCCACCAAGCAGTGGTGATGGGTGGCGCTTTAGGGGAAGAGGAATTTTTCAACTATCTGGAAGGGATAATTATCAGCAATTCACTACTTTTAGTCAAAATGAACTTGGCCTTAGTGAAAGTTTTATTCAAAATCCTAGCTTAATTGCTTCTGATCCTGAAATGACTATTTTGAGTGCCTTGTGGTTCTATGAAGAAAAGATTTTAAAAGAATTTACAGTTGACGAAAATACAACTGTTGAAAAGATTACTTCAATAGTTAATGGCCCTAGGATGAATGGTCTGCAGGATCGAAAAAATAAATTCAATAGCATTAAAAGTCATTTTGAAAATTGTAATTAATAAAAATTAATATTATGAATGCATGTACCTTTATGAAATATCCAATTAAAATTACTCAGGTAGCTACTATACTGTTGGTATTATTTGCATGCGGTGGCTTTATTAATCAGAATTCCAATAATATTGTCGGTTCATGGATTTCTGAAGATGATTCTAATAGTAAATGGGTTTTTACTAATAATGCAGAGCTAAAAGTATACTATAAAGATGATCACCTTTTAACATATACTTATAGCGTTCATTCAACATTGCCACAATGTGCAACTGAATGGGAAAACCCTAACCCAAATTTAAAATATCTTGTTTTAGAAGAGCAAAATACTGTTAATAAAACTTGTTATGTTATCTATAACCTTGATGAACAGCATTTATCTATTAGTGAGTTTGGGAAAGGGGGAGTTCAAGTTTTTAATAAGCAATAAAAACTTGACAAAATAGCAGAGGGATAAACTGCAATGTTTAGAATAATAAATAGTAAAATTTTAATTGGTATTATTCTTTTATCAACAATTGGAATGTGTGCAATCATCCCAAAGGAAAAGGGTAATAAATTTTCATACAACTGGGAAGGAGATTGGGAATATGAAAAAGGTGAAATCCTCTTTACTGTCGATATCGAAAAGGCAGGGAGTAATAGTTATGTAGGATATCACTGTATGGTACATGAACATGATCATCAGAGCAGGGCTAACCTGACAAATAGTGTATTTGCAGGGCCATGTCCTGGGGAGGTGGAAGATAACCGAAACTATCTAAAATCGTTTCTTACCAGCGAAGAATGGGAACAGGGGCGGCAAGAAACCAATATTGATCATCTGTCCTATTCACAGATCAATGTACTGGCTTCTCCAGAATTTAATGCAACATGTGAAACTTTAAACAATCGCTATCAAGAAGCCTTTGTAGAAAAATATTCGGATGGTTCGTCAAAATACGAGCTAACCTATTATAAAGTTGGCAATTATTATTTCGTTATAATTTCCAGACGCCAGCCTTCGGATCCGAATCTTGTAGCTTCAGGGGTAGAGTATATAACGATTTATGATGAGAATCTAAACGTAATAAAAGGTTATTTCTTTTAAAGGGTTTTGTAAAGCCCTTCTTTCGCGCAAGTCTTCCGACTTGTGCGATTATTGATTCCATTATTTTCTTGCCATTGTCTTCTCAATCTCATCCCGCTCTTTAGGCACGTCCGTCAGGTTTTCGTACCCATCTTCGGTGACGATAATGTTATCTTCAATACGTACGCCGCCAAAGTCATACAGACTTTCTATTTTTTCCTTGTTCAGGAATGCGGCAATGTTGACGTCTTCGAGCGCGGGTTTCAGCAGGGCCGGAACCATATACAGGCCGGGCTCAATCGTGATAACCATACCAGGTTGCAGGCTGCGGCGCATGCGCAGATATTTGAGTCCGGGCCGCTCAATTTTATCAACCCCCTTGGGATAGCCGCCTACATCGTGCGTATCAAGCCCCAGAAAGTGGCCGAGACCGTGCGGAAAGAAAAGCGCAAAAATATCGTTCTCCATTAAATCATCCACACTGCCGGTAACAATGTCTGCGTCTTTAAGGCCCTGCATCATGGTACGTGCCGCCTGCATGTGAAGTAATTCCATTTTTACTTCGGGTTCAATCATTTCAATGACCTGTTTTTGCGCTTCGAGAACGGCTTCGTACACCGCTGCCTGGTCCGCGGTAAACGAGCCGTTGGCAGGATAGGTGCGGGTGAAGTCGGAAGCGTAGCCCTTGTGCTCAAAGCCGGCGTCGATCAGAAATAAGTCCCCGTCTTTAATCTGCTGATCATTTTCAACATAGTGTAGGATGGCGCTGTTGGAACCCGATGCAAAAATGCCGTTATAGGCGTCCTGCATTAAACCATTTTTAATTTGATGATAGTTGAATATGGCTTTAAGCTCGTATTCATATATACCGGGTTGTAGCGCTTTAAGCACTTCGGTATGGGCAATATTGTTGACGCGTGCCGCTTCCCTCATCTGATCGAGCTCCCAATCGGTTTTAAAGACGCGACAATGGGTGATGGCTTCGGGCAGCACGTCGAGATCGATCGGGGTTTGGCGGTCGAACTCTTCGAGGAATTCGGCCTGTTCTTCATCCAGGCAGTAGATGATTTCCGGGTCGAGTTCTTTGAGTACCTGGGGAAACTTAGAGTCGTAATGCAGGTGGTCGGGATTGTATTCTTCTTGGTACTGCTCCTTCGATTTCACCCGGCCGTGCCATACGGCATACTGGGCATCACGCTTGGGGGCAAACAGATGATATTCTTGTTTTTGAAGATCGAGCAGCAGATGAAAGTCGGGTTCATTCACCCCGGTTACGTACCAAAAATTGGATTCCTGCCGAAAGGGAAATTCGTAGTCGGTGTTGTGCCGGTACATCAGTTCAGCTCCGCGCATGTACACAACAGCTTGTTGGTCTTCATCAAACAGGGAGAAAAGCTTTTCGCGGTGTAAATGGTTCATAATAAAAATCTGTTTAAAAGTTTTGTATAAAGTCTAAAATGTCATCCTAAACTTATTTCACGATTCTTGTTGGAAAAGATCCCTGGCTAAGGCCGGGATGACATTTAAAACGACGAATTGGAAGATACAAAAAAAAGAATTGCTGGAAAGTGAGGATCAGGCCGCTGGTATTATCCCCTTAAAATTTAGAAAGAAACCTAAGACCTTGAATTCTATAACATTGGCCTCGGAATTATCAGCAAAAAATAAACTGCGCCGGAGTGCCAATCCGCACCGGTGCTGTTCAAAGAAATTGATACAATTCATAAGGACCTTCGGATTGGCACAGTGCAGTTTATGAAAATGCTGATTGATAATTCCGCGCCTTGATTTTTTTTGTTCCTTTTGCATCAAGGTAAAAGGAACACCTAATTTTTACCAATATAACCCAATGAGTCACAAAGGTGATAATGGGTAGTGCAGTCAATTATATAGATAATTACAAGATAAGAACGGGAAGATTTACCCGATCAATTTTTGTAAAAGAGGATGAAGTTGTTCCAAAAGTTCATCAGGATGGAGAGATTCAGAATCTTGTTTTAGATAAGAGATTGCATCAATATTTTCCGTACCCTGGGAATCATAAAATGAAGCATTGGGGGCACGGTCATCAAAAAGCAGGTCTAAATTTATTTCCAGCACGCCAATATTTTGTCCTTCTCTGTTGACAATGCCAACCAGGCGGCTGCCGCCGAATGGGGTAGAAGAAAAAGAAAGTGCCAGTTTGTAATGGGATTGGGTACGTATGATGTAATAATTGTTCAGGTCTAAATCGGAAGGTGAATTATTAAAGGATAGAAACCGGGGGGATTGATCATCCAGAAAACAGTTGTTAAGCGTTTGTTCCAGCCATTTTCGCAGGCCGGGCGCTGCTTTGTCTCCGGCAAATCCGCGGCTGGTCCAATAGGCCAGGGATTGCTCTGGAGCGGTTTGTAAGCCGGGAAATTGGTCGGGAATGGCATCAAGAAATGATACGCTGTTTTTACTTTTAATACCATACCAGAAGTCGCGCAGGCCGTTGGTCATCAATAAATAAGGCGCGTTAATATCTTGATTGTAGCGGGCGATTTGATCGGCGGTCTGCCCGGTAATTTTTACTTGTTCGGCTTTGCATTCTACGAGCAGAAAAGGCTTAAATTGCTGTGTGTAGCAGATGAGATCGGTTCGGAGCGACGTTTCTTTTTGAGATGAAGCGATAGCCTCTTCGGTAGAGATACGATGTTTCGACCACCCGCCGTTTATCAAATACTCGATGATGCGCAGCCGAACACGCTCCTCCGGACGGTTTTTCAGCCGCTTGCGGTGAATCGGATTCCATAGCTGCTTTTTTCCGTCCTTCCAGATAATCTGTGGAAATTGGCGGCTGGCTACACTTGGTTGCATCAATCAGAATTTACTTAATCAAACTGGTTTACATTTCAGAAAAAATGCTGAAAATGACTAAATAAACCTAACGTTATGCGGCTTCGGCTACGTCGTCGCCTTCTTTTTTCTGTTCCAGCTGTCGGTTTATCCACAATTGCTGGCCGATGGAAACAACATTGTAAACCAAGTAATAGAGGCTGAGCCCCGCGGCAAAGTTGTTAAAAATGAAGAGCAGCATAATCGGGAAAATGTATTGCAAGGCCTTCATGTTCATGCCGCCGGGAGCCCCGCCGCCTCCGGCGCCCCCCATACCGCCGGTAAGTCGGCTTTGAACAACCATAGCGGCCGACATCAACAATACAAATCCGGCCAATTGATCACCCAGAAACGGCACATCAAAGGGAAGGCTCAAAATGTAATCGGGTGCTGAAAGGTCATTCGCCCATAAAAATTCTTCCTGCCGGATGAGAATACTGTTCTGGAAAAAGCGCCACAGCGTAATTAAAATGGGAAGCTGCAACAGGTTGGGTAGACAGCCCCCGAGCGGGTTTACCTTGGCCTCCTTGTAGAGTTTCATGGTGGCCTCCTGCTGCTTCTGCGGGTTGTCTTTATATTTCTCCTGAATCTTCTTCATCTCAGGTTGCAGCTCTTTCATGGCCGCCATGCTCTTGTAGCTTTTCTTGGTGAGCGGGTACAGCACTACTTTTACCAGAACACCGAACAGGATAATGCAAAGTCCAATGCTCATGAAGTTGCTAAAGAAGTCAAAATATGGAATGATGATCCAGCGAACCAGCGGATCGGCAAACCAGCGCGTCCAGGAGTAACCGACATCAACCATGCCGTAGGTGGTTTCGTCAAAGTTTTCGAGGGCGTGGTAGGCCAGCGGACCGGTATACATGTTGTAGCTGACAGTTTCGCTTTCCGGAATACGGGTGGTTAAATAGGTTTGATAGTGATGGTCGGCCACGGCTTGTTCGGCGGTATTGGTCACTTCACCGATCAGCAAGCCGCCTTCCGTCGGGGTATCTGATTTGATAATCTGAGTAAAGAATTTGGTGCGGGAAGCTACCCAGCGGACGGAGCCGTTGTACGTGTTTTCCTCCCGTCCCGATTCGCTCAACAGCAGTTGCTCCCGTTCGCCGCCGGTATATACGTATGCGGAAGTGAGTGTGGCATCCTGCTGGCGGTCTTTCTCGGTGAGTTTAAGTTGGGGCTTCCAGCCAAAATCAACGGTAGAGCCAATGATGTTGCGCTCCAGTCCCTCGAATGTAATGTCGAGATCAATTTCGTACGTATCGCCATAAAGAGTGTACGTGTAAAGAATCCGTTTGTCATCCGTTACATTCAGCGCATATTTAAGCTGAGTGGTATCGCTCTCCTGCAGGGTCAGGGATTGGCCTGGCGTAATTTGTTCAAAAAGAAGTTTCTCCGTTTCAACGTTATAGTTTTCATCTGTTAGAAAACCGAGCGTATAGGCCGACCGCATAGTATCAGCAATCATCTGGATCGGTTTGTGATCCCACGTTTCATATTCTTTAAGTGTGAACGTGGCGGGCCCGGCACCTAAATTGGTAAATTTGCTTCTGTAGAGAGGCGTTTCAACCATAATGGTTGAGGTATCCTGCTGGCTGGCACGGCTGAACATACCCATTGGCTGCGGAGCATCTTCATCCTGACTTTCTCCTACCTGGGCACCTTTATAAGAAGTAGTTGTATCGGCAGCCTGGGCCTGCTGTTGCTCGTTGGCCTGTGCCTGGGAGTCGGCCTGTATAGCTGCTATGCTGTCTTGGCGGGCCTGTTCTGCATTTCTGCGCTCAAGCTCTTCTTGGGTTGGCATACTGAACCAGGCCCAGGCGATCATTACTAAGAAGATTAATATTAAACCGGTTATTGTATTGCGATCCAAAGTAAATCCTTTATCTAATGTTGTGATTCAGATTGATGGTTGGGGACAGGGTCGTGGCCGCCTTCGCTCCAGGGATGGCAGCGCCCGATGCGTTTTATCGTAAGCCAGCCACCTTTGAGTGCGCCGTGTTTTCGTAATGCTTCAATGCCGTATTGGCTACAGGTGGGATGAAATCTACAGCTCGATGGCAGGTAAGGCGAAATAATGTATTGATATAGGCGGACGAGGCCGATTAGCAAGTACTTCATACCTTAAAATTGGAATGCATATATCCTTTAACCCTGTTGAGAAGTTCAGTGACTTCCGCTTCAGCTGTTTTAAAATCGATATCAATCGTTTTTGCAATTAAGACCCCGTGAAAGCAAACCGAGAATGATTCTGCAGAATCTGTGAGTATATGCTGATTTAATCGGTATGCTTCCCGCAGCAGACGTTTCACACGATTTCTCTTAGTTGCTTTCCCCAGCTTCTTGGGGACAATAAACCCTATTTTACAGCCCTTTGCTTCACTTTTAAATAAGTGGAATCGTATTTTAATATATGTAGCAAAATACGTTATGGCCGAATTGTCGTCGAAAAGACGCTGGAAATTAGTCCTGCCCCGCAAAATGCTCTCCCGGGGAAGCCCCAGGGAAGAGCGGGAGGATGAAGGTTGATTACTTCGGTCCTTTTTCATTGCTTACCGTTAAACTGTGGCGTCCTTTCTTACGGCGGTTTTTCAATACTTTTTTGCCGTTTTTAGAACTGTTCCGTTTACGGAATCCGTGCTTATTTTTTCGCTTGCGTTTGCTTGGTTGATAGGTGCGTTTCATAGTATTATCAACGTTTTTATGAGAACTTCTGTTTTAAGATAGACCCACAATTTAAGAATAAAAAAAGACAATAAGAACCCCGAATTACAGGTTTATTATTGTACGGTCTGTTTATGAATTGTTGATTAATAAAGTTGAACAGACAAGCTGTAAGCTGTAACTTTACTGATTCGTATTAAAGTAAGTGTAAACAAACTATATATGTTAGAACAGGTAACGAATCTTCTCACCAAAATATTTGGTTCCAAGCGCGAGCGCGATGTAAAGAAATTGTGGCCCGTCGTCGAAAAAATTAAGAGCTACGAAGATGAGATCAAAGCGTTAAGCGATGAAGAGCTTAAACAGCGCACGGAAAAATTTAAGCAGCGCCTGCATGATGCTACCGCCGAGATTGATAAAGACATCGAACGTGTAAAGAAGAAATTGAATGATAATGAGGAAGACCTGACGCTTGTTGAGCACCGCCGGTTGGGTGAAGAGCTCGAGAGTCTTGAACAAGAGTGGCTGGATGTTATTGAAGAAGAGCTCGATGCCATGCTGCCAGAGGCATTTGCGGTTCTGAAGGACACCTGCCGCCGCTTTGTAGGCGAATCGTGGATGGTAGCCGGAAGCAAAATCGAATGGGATATGGTGCCCTACGATGTGCAGCTGGTTGGGGCAGTAGCCATGCATCAGGGCAGTATTGCTGAGATGAAAACCGGTGAAGGTAAAACGCTGGCCGCTATCATGCCAGCCTACCTGAATGCGCTGGTCGGCCGGGGCGTGCACGTTATTACAGTAAACAATTATCTGGCCAAGCGTGATGCCGAATGGAATGAACCGATCTTCAACTTCCATGGATTGGAAGTGGCCTGTATTGACAATTACGAACCCAATTCTGAGCAACGCCGTGAAGCCTATCGCGCGGACATCACCTACGGAACAAACAACGAGTTTGGTTTCGACTACCTGCGCGACAACATGGTGATCAACTCCGACCAACTGGTACAGCGCGGGCACCACTTTACAATTGTTGATGAGATTGATTCAATCTTAATTGATGAGGCCCGAACACCGCTGATCATATCGGGGCCTGTACCGCAGGATACGCAATCAGAAAAATATGAAGAGTTGAAGCCACGGGTTGAATCACTCGTAAATGCCCAGAAAAAACTGGTGGCTTCGTTAGTGAAAAAAGGACAGGCCCTGCTCGAGGAAGGCAACGAAGAAGAAGCGGGTTTGGCACTGTTTCGGGCACAGCGCGGTTTCCCCAAAAACCGGCAGTTCCGCAAGATGATGCAGGTCCCAGCCAATGAGCGGCTGGTACAGCAGACCGAGGCATTCTACCTGCAGGACAATGCCCGTCGCCTGCCCGAAGCGGATAAAGAATTGTATTATTCCGTGGATATGAAGATGAACAGCCTGGAGCTTACCGAAAAAGGTCGTGAATTTCTTACGCAGGCAAATGAAGATGAAGAATTCTTTGTAATTCCGGATATTGGAACGGAGACAACCAATATTGATGAAGAGATTGATGAACTTCGTGAAGAGAAAATACAGGAAATAAAAAATCAGGAAGAATTTAGCGATGATTATAAAGAGCAGAAAATTGAAGAAGCCAGGCAGAAGGTAAAAGAAGAGCGTGAGCACCGGTTCAGTGACCTTCATCGTCTGTTCGCCGAACGCAGTGACCGCATTCATACGGTTAACCAACTTCTGAAAGCCTATACCCTGTTTGAGCGTGAAGAAGAATATATTGTGCAGGACGGCAAAGTTCAGATCGTAGATGAGCATACCGGACGTGTACTTTCGGGCCGCCGTTATTCGGATGGACTCCACCAGGCTATTGAAGCAAAAGAGAGCGTTAATGTTGAGGCTTCCACACAGACTTATGCAACGATCACGCTGCAAAACTACTTTCGCATGTACCACAAGCTGTCTGGCATGACCGGTACGGCGGCTACGGAAGAAGAGGAGTTTGATGAAATCTATGATTTGGATGTAATGGTGATTCCCACCAATGAACCGGTGATTCGGGATGATAAAGAGGATCTGGTATTCCGTACCAAGCGTGAAAAGTATAACGCATCTATCGATAAAATCCGGGAATATCACGAGAAAGGCCAGCCTGTGTTGGTTGGTACCACCAGCGTTGATGTTTCTGAAACGCTGAGCCGCATGCTCAAACGGCAGAATATTCCGCATAACGTACTGAATGCAAAACAGCACGCGCGCGAAAGTGAAATTGTTGAGATGGCCGGACAGCCTGGTGCGGTAACGGTGGCAACGAACATGGCCGGTCGCGGTACGGACATCAAGCTGGCGCCCGGTGTAAAGGAAAAAGGCGGGCTCGCCATTCTTGGTA
>JAFGWN010000194.1 GCA_016937115.1 Balneolaceae bacterium
TCCTTTTATGCTGGGTGAAGGCGTGAAGCATTTCGATGGCGACCTCGTCTGGGCCGACTCACACCACATGCCATTCAAGGATAATACGTTTGATGCACTTGCCTTCATTGCTACCTTTGCCTACTACGATGATCCCATCAAGGTAATCCGGGAGGCAGTACGCGTGGGCAAGTACGGCATGATTTTCGGTATTATGAACCGGAATTCCACAAAGGTGGTTCGCCGTCGCGTGCAGCAAGCGTTTGGAGCCAATCCATACTACGAAACGGCTAACTTTTATACGCCCAACAGCCTCATTGAAACGATTGAAGAGGCGCTCGAGGGACGATTGTATGAAATTGAGTGGACCGCAACCGGCCTGCCGAAGTGGTTTCCCGTGCAGCGCTGGGGACTGCCCATCGGTGACTTCTTTGCCCTGCATGTAAAGCTAACGGATGTGGAATAAAGTGTATTCCTGATGAATGATTTGCGAAGTAATATAAGTGATATCATCCCCCTGATTTATCCCGACTAAGATCGGGCTAAATCTTCCCCCTTCGAAGGGGGACAAAGGGGGATGGCCCGTTAAGATCTTTAAGTTTACTTAAGATGATATAGTTAATTGAGGATTATGAGTGCATTTGAAGACAGTAGTGGAAAAATTAACAGCACCCTTTTTCGGGAAATCCTTTATCCAAGGCAGGGGCAAAAGCGGGATGAGGTTGTAAAAGGACCCAGGTTCGGCGTGGATACGGCTGTGATTGATCTCGGAAATGGAAATGGTCTGGCTACTTCCAGTGATCCACTCTCGCTGATTCCCTCTCTGGGGCTCAAAGAATCGGCGTGGCTTTCAGTGCATTTGCTGGCCAACGATATGGCAACTACCGGCATCGCCCCGCAGTACGCCCAGTTTGTACTGAACCTGCCGGATGATTTTCCGCTGGAGCAATTCAAGGAATACTGGAATTATATTCACTCATTTTGTGAAGATATTGACGTTGCCATCACCGGCGGGCATACCGCGCAGGTGCCCGGGCAGCAGTCGACCATGCCGGGTGCGGGCACCATGTTTTTGCAGGCGCCGCTGGATCAAATTATTACCAGCGACGGGGCCGAGCCGGGCGATAAAATTATCATAACCAAAGAAAGCGCATTGGTGTCGTCTTCCATTCTGGCGAAGAGTTTTCCGGAGACGGTAAAAGAAAAATGCGGTAAAGAAATTTATGAGCAGGGGTGTGAGAATTTTTATCAAACGTCGTCTCTGAAAGATGCGGTTACAGCAGCGGAAGCTATTGTACCGAAAACGGAGCTGAAAGCTATGCACGATGTGACCGAAGGCGGTCTGTTGGGGGGTATGGCTGAGATGGCTGAAGCTTCCGGTTGCGGGTTCCGGGTAGAAAATGATAAACTGCCTGTAGGTGAAGCACCACGAAAAATTTGTGCCCTTTTTGAGATTGATCACCGCCGGTGCGTGGGCGCGGGCTCAATGATTATGGCCGTAAAAAGTGGAAAAGAGACCGATCTGGTCCATCATTTGCAGGAGAATGGAATCCCGGCGACAGTTGTCGGGGAATTTACATCACCCGAAGAGGGAAATATTTTGCTCGAAGATGGGGAGGAAACCGTTTTCGAATTTGACGGACACGATCCGTACTGGGACGCCTTTTTTAAAGCCATGGAAGCCGGATGGAAATAACATAAATTGATTTCGTACTTATTAGAAGTTTTCAGGGTCCGGGAGATCGCGGGAAAGATATGGAAATTGCAATGAACGACCGATAGCAATTTGCTATGCATAGATTCCGTAAGAACAATATCTACGATATCCCGGTCAGTTTTTTGGTTCGTTTTTTCCTGAGTGAAAAAATGAACATAGGATTGATTTTGTTATTTAATTGCCCGAAAAGGTTATAACCAGAATGCTGAAGAAATTAAAGATAGCAGGTAGACGATGCATAGAGATTTAAGCGGTATTTATTTAGTTATTGATCCATCAGTGGAGCATGGGGTGCTGGTTGAAAAGGTGCACCAGGCCCTGGAAGGAGGGGTCGGGATTTTGCAAATATGGAATAACTGGCCCAGGGAAATGAGCAGCACGGGCAAAGAACAATTGATTGCCACGATTATAGATTTGGCTGAAGATTACGAGGTACCGGTTTTGATTAATGAAGAATGGCCACTGCTGAAAACCACCGGGCTTGATGGCGTGCATTTTGATGTGGTGCCGGACGATTTCGATCAGATAAAAGAACAAGTTGGCCGGGATTTTATTGCCGGTATTACGTGCGGGAATGATTTAGAGGTCGTTAAATGGGCGGATCAAAATGACTTCGATTATGTTTCATTCTGTGCCATGTTTCCGTCACCGTCGGTTGGTAGCTGTGAAATAGTATCACCTGAAACGGTGCAGAAAGCCCGCGAGCTGACCGACCTGCCGCTGTTTTTATCGGGCGGCATCACCCCCGAAAAAATCAGGGAGCTGGACGATTTGGATTTTAGCGGGGTTGCTGTGATTTCAGGAATTTTGAATGCCGATACACCGCGGCAACAAGTTTTTCATTATAATCAAGCACTGAAAGGTAGATAAGATATGATTGCCGCGGCCTTGAATTTTGGATGGAGAACGGTCGGCGAAACAGCGTATTTCGCACCGGTATATTTTTTAGAAGCAAATAGGAAAGATAGAGGACCATCCAAATACGCAAGCTGAACGTTCATAATGGGTTCAGAATTCTAAGCCTTGATCTTTTACGAGCCTTTTGTATCAAGACAAAAGGCGGAAGAAAAAAATAAGAGATAATATGACCCGAGAACTCTACAAAAAACTGTGCTGCCCGGTTGATAAGCACGATCTGGAAATTAATATCTTCACCAAAACCGAGGAGGGCGAAATCATTGAGGCGCTGTTGACTTGCCCGCAATGCCACCGCTATTTCCCCGTAATTTACGGCATCCCCATTCTCATACCCGATGAGTACCGTGATGAAGGCCTGGAGAAGCCGATGCTCAAAAAGTGGGGTTTTGAACTACATGAGGGTGATGGTAACAACGAACGCCGGCTCCTGAAGGAATAGCCGGGAACCGCAGAATAATGAATAAGGTATATTGAACGTAAAAGCTTTCTGTTTTATCCAACATTTCTTAATCTGTGGTTTGGCCGTCTTATTCTTTAGCATCGGTTGAATCGCCTTGTCCACGCTGCTCGGCGTACAAATCAACCTGAATTTGCAGGGGCGTTTCTCCTTTCCATGCGCCTACATGAATATGAGGATTGCGGGAATTGCCGTTGTTGCCCACCTTGGCTACTACTTGTCCCGCGTTTACGTGTTCACCTTCTTCGACTTCAATTTCACGGACATGAGCATAAATTACAGTAACGTCATTATGTTCAAAGAAAATAAGCCCGGGTTGTGCTTCGCGATTCATGGTTCCGGGCGTATTGGTAGAGCTGGGGTCTTCAACCCGTGTGATAGTACCAGTAATGGGAGCCAGTACATCGTTACGCCAGCCGTACCAGTCGCTGTTGGTTGAACCATCCGTTTTAAATTTCCGGGTAAATCCTTTGTCGGTTAATTTGGCGACAACAAAATCCCGGGCCAGCTGATCGCCGTTGCGGAGATTCGGATTGTACGTATGTTCAGCGGTGTACACAGATTCGGCATCAATAACCGGATGAATGAGGACGGTATTGGTGAGCGTATCTCGCTGGGTCGACTGGCCATATTGAGCTTTAACACCTTTGGCAGAAATGAGCAAAAAGCATAGAATGGAAAAAGTAAAAATAGTTCGGTAACGACTTGTTGATATATTCATGGATCGATTTTCTGTGATGAAAAAATGTTTAACAATTTGTACACGAGTATCAAGTCGCAGTGTTACAGTAATAATCCTTAGGCTGAACCTAATAATTCCTAATTCTACATTCTTAATTCCTAATTGGATTTACTCCCGCATCAGCTTTTTGTACTGTACGCGTTCGGGGTGATATTTTGATCCCAGCCGTTTTTCGCGGTTCTCTTCATATTCGCTGTAGTTGCCCTGGAACCAATATACCTGGCTGTTGCCTTCAAAGGCCAGCATGTGGGTGGCGATGCGATCGAGGAACCAGCGGTCGTGTGAAATAACGACGGCACATCCGGCAAAATCGAGCAGGGCTTCTTCGAGGGCGCGCAGGGTATGCACGTCCAGGTCGTTGGTGGGCTCATCGAGCAGCAACACATTGGCTTCTTCTTTCAGCATTTTAGCTAAATGAACCCGGTTGCGTTCCCCACCGGAAATCTGGCTGCATTTTTTTTGCTGGTCGCTTCCGCTGAAGTTGAACCGGGCGGTGTAGGCTCGCGAATTCATTTCACGGTTGCCGAGTTTAACCATGTCCTTTCCACCGGATATCTCTTCCCATATGGACTTTTCGGGATCAAGCGGGCGCTTCTGATTTACATATCCCAGTTCCACGGTATCGCCCAGCACAATCTCTCCACTGTCGGGCTCTTCTTCGCCGGTTATCATTTTAAAGAGGGTTGATTTACCGGCGCCATTGGGACCGATTACCCCAACGATACCCCCGGGCGGCAGACTGAAATCCATGTCTTCAATAAGCAGCCGATCGTCGTAGCCCTTGCTTACATTTTTAGCTTCAATTACTTTATCGCCGAGACGCGGCCCCGGTGGAATGTAAATTTCCATCTCTTCGCGTTTTTTCTCCCGCTCCTGGCTCAGCAGTTCTTCGTATTGGTTGATGCGCGCCTTGCTTTTGGTGCGCCGGCCTTTCGGGTTTTGACGAATCCATTCGAGCTCTTGCTGCAGTGTTTTCTGCCGCCGCGATTCTTCTTTCTCTTCCTGCTCCAGGCGCTGTTTCTTCTGTTCCAGCCATGAGCTGTAGTTGCCCTCAAACGGGATGCCTTCGCCGCGGTCCAACTCCAGAATCCAGCCGGCCACGTTATCAAGGAAGTAGCGGTCGTGGGTGACAGCTATGACGGTGCCTTCATAGCGGGCCAGGTGTTGTTCCAGCCAGGCGACCGACTCTGCATCGAGGTGATTGGTAGGCTCGTCGAGCAGGAGCACATCGGGTTTTTTGAGCAGCAGGCGGCAAAGGGCTACGCGACGGGCTTCACCACCCGAAAGTACTTCGACGGAGGTATCACCGGGTGGCGTGCGGAGGGCCTGCATGGCCTGTTCCAGCTTGCTGTCGAGATCCCAGGCTCCCAGGTGTTCAATCTTCTCCTGCAGTTTTTCTTGTCGCGCAATCAATTTTTCGAAGTCAGCATCGGGTTCACCGAAAGCTTCATTTACCGCTTCATATTCTTTTAGCAGGTCGATCTGCTCTTGCACGCCTTCTTCCACAATGTCGCGCACAGTTTTGTCGGGATCGAGTTTGGGCTCCTGCGGCATCATGCCAAAACTAATGCCTTTGTTGCGTGATATTTCACCGAGGTAATCTTCGTCGTTGCCGGCAATGATATTCAGCAATGTACTTTTGCCGGCCCCGTTGTTACCGAGCACACCGATTTTAGCGCCGTAGAAAAAGGAGAGGTAGATGTCTTTCAGTACGTAGTTATTGGGCTTGTATACTTTGCTGACGCCCACCATCGAGAAGATTACTTTTTGGTCACTCACGATATTCAATTAAGAATTAGGAATTAAAAATGAAGAATTGCGAGCCACAACGGTAGTTGAACTGCAAGGGCGAAAAGGTACGGATTTCCA
>JAFGWN010000195.1 GCA_016937115.1 Balneolaceae bacterium
ATATTTGCCATTCTGTAATCGAGATCATTTTTTTAAACAAAATTTTGGAAACCGACACAAAAAAATAAATGATACAGGCCTTCCGCCGTATAGCTTTAACGGCATTACTCCTATTAATATACGTACCTGTTAGTCAAGCAGCCCAAGATGAATCATCAGACTCCGGCGGCGCGCCTATTGATGTAGTTGGGAAGGTTCAGGATCATAACTCCCTGGATGTTGCGGGCCTGCATATTCCATTGCCGCGTATTATTCTGGTTGACGGGCAATGGTATTTTTATGGTTCCACAGAAGGCGCGGTAGCGTCGGGAAATTTTGTTGAAGAAAATGGTGCACTTGTGCCGGCCGACGGCAGCCCGATTACGATTGATATGTCGATTACGTCCCACTTGGTCTTTTTCTGGCTTGCTATCGTGCTAACGTTGTGGCTTACTATAAGCATGGCGCGTAAATATAAGAAAGGAGTGGGCCGGAAAACTGAGCCGCGGGGATGGTTCCAGAACCTTTTTGAAATTACCTTTGTATTTGTACGCGATGAAATAGCACGAGATAATATCCCGGATAAGAAGTACAAAAAGTTTGTTCCTTATTTGTTTGCCGTCTTTGTCGGGATTACTTTTATGAACTTGTTTGGCTTGCTTCCCTGGGGAGCTACAGCCACCGCTGATATTACGGTGACGGCTATCCTGGCGCTGTTTACGTTTATTATTACACAGTGGAACGGTTCTAAAGATCATTGGGAGCACGTATTTATGTTTCCCGGCGTTCCGCCATTAATGCGTGTTATTTTAACACCGATTGAGATTATCGGGCTGTTCACCAAACCGCTCGCACTGGCTGTTCGTCTTTTTGCAAACATGCTGTCCGGTAAAATTATGATTATATGTATCCTCGGACTGATATTTATCTTTGCAGAGATCTTTGGAAACCCGGCCGGTATTGGAATGAGCTTGTTTGCCGTCCCGCTGACCGTTGCTTTGTATGTATTGAAAGCATTTGTCGGAATTTTGCAAGCCTATATTTTTACGCTCCTCTCAGCCGTGTTTATTGGAATGGCAGCCGAAGAGCATGAGCATCATGAAGAAGGTATTGAAGCACACGCATAATTTTTTTAACACTACATTAACCCTAAACACTAAAACTAAACACAGGTAAAAAACTATGGGTTTATTAGCAGCAGGAATCGGAGCAGGAATCGCAGCAATTGGAGCCGGTATCGGAATCGGTATGATTGGTAAAGGTGCAGTAGAAAGTATTGCGCGTCAGCCTGAAGCTTCGGGAGATATCCGTGGCGCCATGATTTTAACCGCCGCTCTTATTGAGGGTGTTGCTCTTATCGGCGCTATTGTTTGTATTCTTCTCGCGCTCGGAATCGGTCAATAATAACTCTTAACAAATAGCAATATGTTATTATTGGCAGCCGGTGGCGGTGGCATTCTTTCATTTAATGGTGGCTTTGCCCTTTGGGTAGCGCTTACATTGATTCTTTTCCTTTGGGCAATGAACAAGTATGCCGTTCCGCTTATTATGGATTCGCTCTCTGAGCGGGAAGACCGCATCAAGGAATCACTTGAATCAGCTGAGAAAGCATTGGCGCGGGCTGAGCAGATTTCCGAGGATAACGAAAAAGCACTTCGTGAAGCGGAGATTAAAGCGCAGCAAATTCGCAAAGAAGCGATCGAGGATGCAGAGATGCTTCGCGCTGAGCGAATCGAGAAATCGAAAGAAGAGGCGGCTCAAATTCTCGAACAAGCTCGTAATACGATTGAGCAGGAGAAAAAGCGCGCTCTATTAGAGCTTCGTGAAGAAGTTGCTATACTTGCTGTTCGATCGGCTTCTCAAATTTTGGATAGCGAGCTTGATGAAGAGAAAAACAGCAAGCTGGTTAGCAACTTTATCAGCAATATTACTAAAAACTAACGATCGATGCACGTAACCAAAGCTGCCCGCAGATATGCAAACGCACTTTTAGAATTAGCTAAAGAGCGTGATGAGATAGAGGATATCCTTGAGGATATAAACTTTATCAAAAATACGCTGGATGATTCTAATGAACTCGTGCTTTTTCTGCAAAGCCCAATCGTAAAGTTTGATGAGAAACAAAATGTTCTCAACGAATTGTTTGGCGATGAAGTACAGGAATTAACCAGAAAATTTCTGGAGTTGCTGACCCGAAAGAACCGGGGAAATTTGTTGCATCAGGTTACCGAAGGGTTCCTCAAGCTTTATAACAAGCATGCAGGTATCATTGAGGTAGAAGTATCGGTTGCCACCGAGCTGGATGATTCCCAGCGCAAAGCATTGCACGAACAGCTGGAAAAGAAAACTTCAAAGAAAGTAGATCTTATCATCCATATAGATGAGTCTCTGAAGGGGGGTATGGCCGTGCGGATTGATGATACTGTTATCGACGGCACGATAAAACACAAACTGCAGGAGCTCGAAGAGCAACTTTTGGCTACGGCCGCAGAATAGAAATTAAATAGTAAAACGTAGAACACAACCAATGAGTCAAGTAAGACCAGACGAAGTATCAGCGATATTACGCAAGCAGTTATCCGGTTTCGATAACGAAGCCGACGTCTACGACGTAGGAACCGTATTGGAAGTGGGTGATGGTATTGCCCGCGTCTACGGTCTGTCCAAGGTACAGGCCGGTGAACTTGTCGAACTCCCTGATTCGAAAGATGAAAACGGAGATTCGGTAAATGGAATGGTATTGAACCTCGAGGAAGACAACGTCGGTGTCGTTCTTTTCGGAGGCAGTGAAGCTGTTCAGGAGGGAGATACCGTACGCCGAACCAAAGATATTGCTTCTATTAATGTAAATGATGAGATTCTTGGACGGGTAATTGACCCGCTCGGCAGGCCGCTTGATGGTAAGGGGCCAATCGGTGGCGAAACCATTCGCCTGCCGTTGGAGCGTAAAGCACCGGGTGTAATTTATCGTGAGCCGGTTAAACAGCCGATCCAAACTGGAATTAAAGCGATCGACTCTCTCATTCCCATCGGACGAGGCCAGCGCGAGCTGATTATCGGCGACCGACAGACGGGTAAAACATCTGTTGCTGTTGACACAATTATTAACCAGCGAGAAACCCAGGACACGGATGATCCGGTGGTATGTATTTATGTAGCCGTCGGCCAAAAAGGCTCAACCGTTGCCGGAATTGCCAAAGCACTCGAGGATAACAACGCCATCGATTATTCCGTGATTGTTTCTGCTCCGGCCAGTTCTTCTGCTCCCATGCGCTATATCGCACCGTTTGCCGGTGCTGCTATCGGTGAGTACTTCCGTGATACGGGACGCCACGCATTGGTTGTGTATGATGACCTTTCAAAGCAGGCTGTTGCCTATCGTGAACTTTCACTGCTGCTGAAACGACCTCCGGGACGTGAAGCATACCCCGGCGATGTATTTTATCTGCACAGCCGTCTGCTCGAGCGCGCGGCAAAAATCATCGACAATGATGATATTGCCCAGCGCATGAATAATGTGCCGGAAGAGTTGAAGCCAAAGCTGAAGGGCGGGGGCTCGTTGACCGCACTGCCCATTATTGAAACTCAGGCGGGCGATGTTTCAGCGTATATTCCGACTAACGTGATTTCTATTACAGACGGACAGATTTTCCTTGATACGGATCTGTTTAACTCTGGTGTTCGTCCCGCTATTGACGTTGGTACTTCGGTATCACGTGTGGGTGGTTCGGCACAGGTTAAATCGATGAAGAAGCTTTCCGGTACCATGAAGCTTGACCTGGCTCAGTACCGCGAGCTGGAAGCATTTGCCAAGTTCGGTTCGGATCTTGATCCGGCAACCCAGCGTCAGTTGAAACGGGGTGAGCGTACTGTTGAATTGCTTAAGCAGGACGTATACCAGCCGCGATCAGTTCAGCAACAGATTGCACTGCTGAAAATAAACAGTGAAGGATTGCTTGATGAGCTGGAAGTGGACCAGGTTCAGGAATTTGAAGCGAACTATCTCGAGACAATTTCAGCCAAGTACAATGAAGAAATGTCGGATCTTGCCAAGAGCGGTGAGCTGAGCGATGAGTTTGGCGACAAGCTTTTGGATACGGCAAACACCATCATTGACCAAATTCAAGCGGCCAACGAGGAAAAATAACCCATGGCGAATCTTCGCGACATACGAAATCGAATAGAATCGATAAAGAATACGCAGCAGATTACCAAAGCCATGAAGATGGTTGCTGCTGCCAAGCTGCGCAAGGCGCAGAATCGCATTATCGAAACGCGACCGTATGCTTCTAAAATGCAGGAAATTGTAGCGCGCCTTGTAGGCAGCGCCAAAGAGGAGAATTTACTTCTCAAGCAGCCTGAGACAACCGATCAGGTGCTATTCATTATCATTGGTTCTGATCGCGGTTTATGCGGTGGTTTTAATAATAATCTTTTCAAGGAAGTTAAAAAACGGATTGAAAAAGATTTCGCCGAATACAAACAGAACGATACGCTGTCGCTTATTACCATTGGTCGAAAAGCGACGAAGCATTTTGGCAAGCGGGAGTATAATATCGTACAGGAGTTTCCCGGGTTCTTTGATGAACTTCACTTCAGCCAGATTACAGAAATTATGAAATCTGTAATCAGTGAATTTAAATTGGGTAATTATGACGAGGTTCATTTAGCATACAATGAATTTAAGTCGGTTATTTCTCAAAATCGCCTGATTGAACAGGTGTTGCCCATCGACCCGTCAACACTGGTTGATGAGGATGAGAAAGAGGATTCGGAAAAGGAATTTATTGATTATATTTTTGAACCGGATATTGATTCTATTTTAGAAGATCTTCTGCCACTGCATATTAATATGCAGGTATGGAAAGCAGTTCTGGAATCGAATGCCGCCGAGCAGGGTGCTCGTATGACGGCTATGGACAACGCCACAGAAAACGCAAAAGAACTGGAAGACGATCTGCGGCTTGAATATAACCGGGCACGCCAGAGTGCAATTACTACTGAAATTTCGGAGATTATTTCCGGAGCTCAGGCGCTTGAAGAAGCTTAGAAACCCGGAGGGATGGCAGAGTGGTCGAATGCGGCGGTCTTGAAAACCGTTGAGGCTCTTTGAGTCTCCGGGGGTTCGAATCCCTCTCCCTCCGCACTTTTAGCCCTTCCCGTTAAACGGGTAGGGCTTTTTTATTAAATAAATATGTAAGTTGTCCGTTATTGAAAATGCAATGTTAAACTGCTATGAATAAAATCATGTCAACGAAAACTTTACTACTGGGCGCTGTCTGTCTATTCTGTTTTATCTCTGCTGGGCAAGCACAGGATACCGTACGTGTTTCTTTGCAGGAGTTTATTGCGCAGGGCGTTCAAAATTCGGGTGAAATAGACGCTGAGCGCCAAAAAGTTCGGTTGGCTACAAATCGCATTCGTCAGACGCAGTCTAAGCGATACGTCCCTAAATTTGAGCTCAATACCCAGCATGGTGTGATTCCCGGGGTAAAGAGTAATAGAGACGATCTTGATGAAAATGAATATTATCTGGATCCCAATCTGGAAAATGATTTTGAAGATATTGCTGTTTTTACCCGCGCGGAAGTGCAGTTGATACAACCTTTATATACATGGGGCGCCCTTAAAAATGCAGTAAAAGCATCTAAAGCAGCAGCAAACGCCGCTGAAAGCCAGTTTAATATCAAGAAAAGTGAAACAGAGCTTCGGCTTTATAAGCTTTACCAAAGCTATTTACTTTCACTGGAAGTAAGCCGGTTACTTGATGAGGCCCAAGAGCAGCTTGACGACATCGGGCAGCAAATTGAAGAAAAACGGAAAGAAGAGGGGTCAGAGCTTGATGAGTCGGATGTGTTCAAGTTTGAGGTCTTTAAATCGGAGTTTGCTATTCGGACTGCAGAAGTAAAAGAGAATGCCGAATATGTGCAAAATATCTGGAATTATGTGATGAATGCCACTGGCAATACGGTTTACATGCCGGAGGAGCGATTTTTAGATCCGGTACAAAATCCCATAAAAACATTAGACTATTATCGAAGCCGGGCCGTTAATCAACGTCCCGAGGTCGAAGCATTAGAAGCGGGTATTAAGGCTGCCGAATATGGCGTGAATGCAACGCGTGCCCAAAATTATCCTTCGTTGTTTTTGGGATTGCAGGGTAGTTTTGCCCATACGCCAAACCGGCCGCGGCAAAGTAACCCGTTTATTATCAACAACACAAATTATGCCTCAGCGAGTATTGGGGTGGGTATCCGGCAGAATCTCGATTTTTTCAGTATGAAATATGATGTGCAGAAAAGCAAGATACAGCGCGAGCAGGCCGAGTTTTCTAAACAAGCGGCGATCGATGGAATTGTGCTGCAGATTAACGAAAAATATAAAGAGGCAAGCGTGTCGAAGATAAAAGTTGAGAAGACCGATGAAGCGCTTGTTACCAGTAAGAAATGGTTGCGGCAGGAACAACTCGATTACGATTTTGGTATGAGTAACACCAAAGATTTGATAGACGCAATTCAGAAAGAGCTGGAATTGAAGGTTAAATACAAGCGAGAAATATTCAATTTTAATCAGGATATGGCAGAGCTTTTCAAGGCGTCCGATCTGTCTGTTACCAAACTAACTACAAACTATTCAAAATAATGAAAAAGGTAATTGGTTATATATTTTTAGGAATTTTTATGATGAGTATTTCAGGTGTGGTGAACTTTAGCCATGCTCAAAAAAGTGAACAGGCGATAAAGCAGCTTTTGGAAGATCGTGATCAAGAAATAAAAACCCTTTTGGGTCCCGAAGGAACGGAGTATACCCAGCAGCAGCGCCAGAAACTCAAGGACATTATTAATGGTGTGATTGACTATTCCGTAATGGCTGAATATGCATTGGAAGATACCTGGGACGAAATATCAGCTGTAGAACAGAAGGAGTTTATTGATCTTTTCTCAACGATTATCCGGGATCAGTCACTGAATAAACTTGATATTTATCGCTCTGAAGTTACATATCGAAGTATTGATATCAATGGAAATGATGCTGTGGTAAACACGATGGCAACCCGCAAAAATGTGCGCACGCCGGTCGTTTACAAAATGCACTACAATGCCGATGACGGCCAATGGGTGGTTACCGACTTTAGTATTGATGATGTCTCGACAGCGGATTCGTACCGTCGGCAGTTTCGGAATATCATCCGAAAAAAGGGATTCGATTCGTTGATGGAAACCCTGCGAAAAAGAGCCAGCCGATAATTTAATAAGTGCCGAAAAGGCACTATATTGAGCTCATTATGCTACGATCGGTCCATCAACAAAAACTTGCGCCCGAAGGCTATGTGTATACGACCTATGGGCATACCAAATACCTGAAGCATGCTGTTGCCTCGGTTGTAAGCCTGCGCCGCTACGACAATGAACGGCCGGTGGCACTGGTTTGTGTTGAAAGGCATAAAAAAGTACTTGAAGACCACAACCTTTCTGGTCTGTTTGATGTTATTCATGTGCTTGACCCTGATCGGGCATCTATTGTGGGGTTTAAACATAACGTGCATGATTATATGTTTTTTGAGAAGAACATATATCTGGACAGCGACATCATTTGGTGTAAAGACCCCGATGACCTCTGGCTTTCATTTGAGCCGTACGATTTTACAATCACCGGTACACAAATTTCTGACAATTTTTTCGGCGGGCCTAAGAATCTGGGCGTGCTTAAAGATATTATCTTTCAAAGGCGGCGACGCACGCTCAATCACTTTGGATTGACCTATCTGAGCCGGGTTCAAACCGGCATTATTTATGCAAACGATTATAATTTAACCAAAAAGGTTTGTGAACTTGCCGCAAAGATGCTGGATCGCAAACACGAAACGCATTTTCGCAGCCGAACGATGGAACACGGACGCAGCGAGGAATCCTGCGAATGGAGTATGGCGATGGCGATGTCGAAACTCGATCTGCCTGTATATCCCTGGCTGCAGGGGCACAGCAGTCCGCAGTTGGATTATATTGGTGATTACACCGATCACGATCCCGATTTCGAATACGTGAAGTGTAAATACTATTGCGACCAAATGGTGTATAATTTTCGGGGGATAAAGATAAAATGGCTTCGAAAACTGCTTACTAAAGTTTTTTCACTATTTCCGGGTAAAGGAGATTATTTAATTACCACACCTTACTGCCTGCATTTCGGATGGTATCATCAGAAGCAGCCCTTTTTTGAATTTTCCGAACGCACCTGGAACGCCTTGAAAGAGCAAAAGTTTGAGGCTCTTATGCAACCAAAGAACCGGTTGGAAAAAATCCGCTAATTAAACACGCTTTTTTGAAGAAAGTAGTTCTGTTGGCTCCCTATTTTGTGCCCCGGCGACGGGTGGGCTCCTGGCGGCCTTTCAAATTTGCAATTCACCTGCGGGAATTTGGCTGGGAACCGCATATTATTACCATTCAGGAATCGTCCGGTGTACTGACGGAGAAAGAAGAGCGATTGCTTTCGGGTATCCCAATTTATAAAATAAACCCGCCATTTGATTTCACCCAGCAATCGGGCAGTTCTCTGGAGGAAAAAGAAACAGAAGGTAAAAGTAGATCACCGCAAACCTTTTTTGATCCTTATCTAAATTGGATCGACAAGAATGTTCCGATTGACACATGGCTTCCCCTCTTTTGGTTACGTAAAAAGAGTGTTCTGGAAACGATTGAGCAGATTAATCCGGATGTTCTCTGGTCTACGGGTGATCCATGGTCAAGCCACTGGCTGGCACGTCAAATAGCGCAAAAAAAGAACGTGCCGTGGGTCGCCGATTTTCGTGATCCCTGGACGCTGGGAGATATCAACCTTAAAAAGCGTTCGTCTTTTTCACGTGCAGTTGATAGGAGGGCGGAGCGAAAAATCGTGGAAAAAGCAACGATCTTGACATTTACATCCCGCGCTACGGAAAAACTTTATCGGAATCATTATGCCGATTTAGAACCTCAAACAGCAACGTTCTACAACTGTTTTGATATGGAGTTGTATAATCAGCCTGTTGAAGAGCCGCTATTGTTTAACAGCAATAAACTAAATCTGCTATTTTTTGGAAAATTTCGCCGGCTTTCCCCTGCACGCCCGCTTGTTGATATCTTGGCCAGGTTGAACAAAGGCTCAGAGAATAAAGAACTTTCCATTTCAGTCCATAGTTTCGGAGAGCTGTCGCCCGAAGATGAAACGTATGCCAGGAAGAAAGGGGTTTTATCCTATTTTAAGATCCAGGATCCGGTGCCACCCGAAAAAGCGCTCTCGGTGCTTTCTCAGGCTGATCTGCTCTGGTTGAGCACAGATCCCGAACGCGTGAATATCATCCCCGCAAAACTTTGGGATTATCTTGCAGCCCGGCAGCCTGTTTTATCTATCGCTCCCAATCCTGAAATAGCCGATATATTAAATCAGACGGGAGCCGGCGTGCAAATTGATCATCAAAAACACGGAAAAGTTGCCGATGTGCTAAATGAATGCATACTTGCAAAACAGCAGGGAAAACCGTTACCTATACCAGCATCAATGAACAAGGAAACAATAAAAAAATATGAGGCCAGCCAGGTTACCTGCAGGTTGGCTTCACTATTCGACCAGTTAGCCTAAGGCATGGCAAAAGAAGCATCACTTTCAGAGAAAACCGGCGTCGTTGTTTTTGCGCGTATCATTACTACGTTGGTAGACTTTGCTATTGCCATTGCAACGGTTCAGTTGCTTAGCAAAACGGATTTTGCTGTTATTGGTTATTTATTAATTGTTCATGAAGTGGCGCGTAATCTTGCCACGCTTGGTTTTCCTGAGAGCGTTTTTTACTATTTTGAGCGAATTACCAAAAACGCACGCAGGGCGTTTGTTCTGCAAACGGCGGGTATTTTATTTTTGATGGGGCTTATAGCCGGAGCAGCTGTCTTGGGTGTAGCTTATTTTGTTCCGTCACTGTTGAGCAATTGGAATATATCGGATATAAGCACTGTGCAGGGACTATTGCCGATGATGGCATTAGTTACCGTGTTGGAAGTGCCTACGTGGCCGGTAACTAATATTTTGCTGGCTTCCGACCGGCAAAAGGATTCTTCGTGGTATGAGATGATTACCAGCGTACTCACCTTTACCTGCTTGGTGGGACCGCTCTTTTTGGGCTATTCACTTACCACAGCCGTTTATGGGCTGCTCGTATATGGTGTTATACGGTTTGTAGGTTCTGCTATCTGGATGATGATGGTGCTGCCCGAACGGGTGGAGAAAGATTCCGGAATACCACTGAAAGAGCAGTTTAACTTTTCCATTCCGCTGGGCTTTTCGTCGCTGGTCAACAAGATCAACCGGTATGTTGATAAATTTGTGGTCTCCATTATTTTAACGGCTACGGCATACGCCGAATATACTATTGGGGCACAAGAAGTTCCTATTATTCGAGTGATTCCATTTGCTGTGGGTTCGGTGCTCATCAGCCGGTATGTAAACCTGCAGCTTAAATCAAAAAAAGAAGAGCTGCTCGATCTTTGGTACCGCGGTATTGAGAAAGTAAGCCTGATGGTGCTTCCGCTCACTATTTTAAGTATTATCATTGCAACCGATCTTATTTCGCTGATTGCCGAATCGGAGGGAACTTCGTATCAAAATGCAGTAATTCCTTTTCAGATTTATAACCTTATTGTACTGGTGCGGGTGACTCATTACGGAAGTATTTTGCAAGCTTTCGGTGATACTAAGGGCGTAATGTATCTGTCCATTAATTTAGTCGTTGCTAATATTATCCTCAGCATTCCGCTTACCATCTGGCTTGGAATTAACGGAACTGCGTTGTCTACATTACTGGCCAATTTATATAACTGGTATATTACCTTGCGGCGCATCGGCGGACATATGGACTTAAAACCCCATGAAGTTTTACCTTTTGATTTCTATCTAAAAGTGTTGGGTACGGCAATTTTAGTTGGCGTTCCGGTATGGATGAGCCGTTTTTATCTGTTTAGTGAAGAGCAGGTGTTGTTGGGCCTCGGCTGGAGTATTCCGGTCTATTTAATTCTATTCGGACTTGCAGGTACGCTTTTCGGCGTTATTACTTCAAAGGAATGGAAGCAACTGCGTGATTGGCTGAGCCTTAAATTTCTTCGCTGAAAGGTTATACCTGTTTTCTAAGAATTGCGATGCCTTTTTCAGAGTGGATGATCTCTTTAGAAAATTTGGGGTACCTTTGCAGCCACTCATCAACGATTGCGGCTTCTTCTTCTCGTAAGGCATCATGAACAACAATTGTAGCCGATACTGAAAGTTTGGAATAAAAGTAATCAAGTGCCGGATAGCGGGCTTGCTTTTGGGTTTTAACGGGCGGACCGTCAACGATAAGCAGATCGATATTATCCGGGCAATTGGCCGATGAGCAATCATACCAAGAGCATTCGCGGCCTTTTATAACCTGATATTTAAGCGGAGCGTAACTGATTGTGACGTGCTGTTCCATTCCATGTTGTAAAAGAATTTCCTTCGTTTTTTGACTATAATTCTTGTCATGATCGAGTGAAAAAACTGCGCCATACTTATTTTCTTCCACGCCATATGCGCAAATCAGAGACGATATGCCGCTACCAAGTTCAACGATCTGGCTGGGTTGCTCGGTTTTAATAATTTCATAGATAGCCAAGGCCAGTTCAGGTGTTGCAGCCCAGCCCGTCATGTAGGGAATAGGGAGTTTGAAATCGATCAGATTAAACAAGGAAAAGTAGGCCTGTTGCTTTTGCTGCTGCTGTATGGCAAGCGTTTCATTGGCCCGATAGAAATGGTAATGTAGCAGTAATATTAAGATCGGCAGGCAGCTAATGGCCATCAAAATTACGGTCGACATGTTAACAGTCAACAGGCCGATAACGATAACAGCAGTAAAAATACCAAGGTACACCAGCATATATGGCAAATCGGAATGTTTTATTTTGAAATGCGTAAAGAAGTCAAACATTGGTCATAAAATTTTTCTAATTTTTCTATTTGAGAATGAATGTTATGATTTTCTTCAGTTATTTTTCTCCCACTTTGACTCACCCGAGCAACCAAGCCGGGATTTTCTAAGTATTTTTTGATTGCTTCACTCAACGCTTGTGATTCTCTTTCGGGTATTTGTAAACCGGTTTCTTCATTTATTACTAATTCCGGAAGGCCTGCATGGTCAGAAGCTATTACCGGAATGCCTGTTGCCAAGCCTTCAACCGTAGTTTGAGGAATTCCTTCCCGATCCCCATCTTTTGCCTGCACGCTTGGTACCAATAACATATCATGCCTGTAGAGTTCTTCAAATATAGCTTCATTTTTTGTTTGCCCGTGAAAAATAACCTGATTATTCAACCCACGTTTCTTAACCATTTTTTCAAGATCACTCCTCAGTTCTCCATCACCGTATAGATCTAATTGGACATCAGTTCCTTGTTTGGTTAAAAGATCAACGGCTTCAATGGCATACTTAAATCCCTTCTTTTCAACCATGCGACCTACCATCATAAGTTTGGGTCCAGCCGAAGTACGATGCTGAAATTCGATACTATCAATATCCATCCCAAGCTTTAATACCTCTATTTTTTCTTCTGGAAAACCAAGATCAATAACATTCGCCCTCATATCCTCAGATCCGGTGATAAATAAATCACCTTCTTTTGCTAACTTTTTGTATCTCTGCTTCCAGCCGAACTCCTTTGGGAGACGAATGACATCGTAGCCGTAAAAATTGACAATTAATGGAAGGTTAAAATGCTTTTTAAGGCCAATAAGCCGATAGCTGTCTAAACCAAAATGTCCATGAATTAGATCGGGATTTTCCTTATTTACTACATCATATAAAAAAGAAGGAGACTTGTTTAACTTTAATAAAAAACTGTTCCATGTTCCTTTTACCGGAGAGGTAGGCATGGAATAAATATTCATATCCCCCGTGTAATGTTTGGGGTAGCAAGTAGCAATAACAGGCTTAAATTTTTGGTGATTTTGTACAAATCGATTTATAAATGTTTCGGAAAGATTTAAATAGGTTGTTTTAAAGTGTAGAACCTTCATAAAGAACAGTTATAAAATTATCTAATACGAATTAACACTCTTGGGAAAGAATTGCATAAGAAAGAACTGTATGTTTTAAAGAGTTTTCTATGCGTTTCTTGTTTTTGGAATAACTTTTTTGGATAAAAATTTTACGCATGCTATGAAAAAAAATACGGTAAAAAAAATATTCATTTTTTTTCTGATTTTTTTGCCGTTGCAGTATGCAGCTGTAGGAATTATAGGCCTGGAAAAAAGTGAGCCGTGGCCGGCGTTTATACTCCCGGCTTTTCAGAATGTGGATGCTACTCCGGAAGATGTTTTGGTGAAAGAACCCGTTCTTTCCATTGTCGATTCCACCGGAGTAATAGCAGATGCGGTGCCATCCGGAAAATTATTCATGGGTATTCATGAATCACAAATACAGGGTTTTTTTCGGGCGCATTTCAGGGATTCTACACGTTGGAAAGGGAAAAATGCAGAAGCAAGAAGTTGGTTGGCAAATCGTGTTAATCAACTGTACCCAACGGCAGACCCGCAGTCGGTAAATGTACGCTGGATAAACAGGTATTATGACCTTTCTTCTGCCCGGCGCCGTATTGATTCAACACGTGTCATCAATGAATTTTCTATATCACTGCGCGATGAATCAAACTAAATTCTCTTCGTGGATTTTTGATTCCTTTAAGGTGAGCCCGGAAGGGTTGGGGCTTTACCGGATTTTCTGCGGGCTTTTTCTGCTGTTTTTTTTACTGCCTTCTGCAGGTATATATCCGTTCATAAGTTCACTGCCTCATACTTTCTTTCAGCCACCGCCGGGACCGATGGCGCTATTCGATGGGTTCCCGTCGCACAGCGTTTTACTGCTGCTCCATACAATGCTTATTTTGTCGATTTGCAGCATGACACTCGGCTGGAACACAAAAAAAAGCTCTATTCTTACGGGCGTTCTGCTTCTGGCAATTAAAGGTTTTGTCTATAGCGTCGGGAAGATTAATCATGATTTTTTAATCATCATCGTTCCGGTTTTAATGGCTTTTAGCGGCTGGGGGGAAGTATACTCGGTTGATGCATTTTTGAAGCGCAACATGCAGAAAGTTGAAGGGTGGGTATTAACACTTTTGGCCCTTTTTATTGGCTTTATGTTTTTTACGGCCGGTTTTTCAAAACTGATTGGCGGCTGGCTCAATGTTGAGAGCCAGGCTGCATTGGGTCATGTTTTTAAACAATATTATGTAGTAGAAAGGCAGGATTTTTTGGCCGGTTTTGTAGTCAATATTAACAGTCCGTTTTTTTGGGAATGCGTTGATTACTTAACCGTGATCTTTGAGGTCGGATTCTTGCTCGCCATTTTTCATCCGCGCTCAACCCGAATTTTTCTATGCTTTGCTTTACTGTTTCATTTTTCTTTGATGATGGTGTTGAACATCTCTTTTCTGCCGAACTTTTTAGCCTACGCCGCTTTTCTGAACTGGACCTGGGTTGATCATTTTATTAAACAGAAAGCTGCTAATACAGAAGTTAAGAGCGTTAAGCATAAATGGTTAGCTCCCGTAGTTATTGCACTTGCGTTAGTCGGGGGCTGGGCAATCATTCATCTGATTGGTAATGACGCAGTTTTACAAGCTGATTGGGGTCTGGCCGGATTTATCGTAATATCCGGTTCTTTACCGATCGCAATTTATCACCTTTTTGATCAGCTGAAGCGATGGATTCTGGAGCGCTTAAAATGAAGAGGTGCCCAGTAATTTAATACCCAGCATTACGCCCACGCGATCATCGTAGAGTTCTCCGAAGTCGCTTGCGAGGGAAAGGTTAAGTTTTAAAGTATTAATGCCGGCAGGCTGGTAGCCAAATTTTGCCAGCAAGGACCACTGCTCGGGGTTGGAATCGAAATCGGTGGGACCCTCATTTTGATTGTCATCGATATTATTGTACAAACCGTAATTTCTGCTCCAGGTGCCCAGTAGTGTATAATCAACCGTTTCTGATATATCTCCCTTGAGCCCGACATGGTGTGCAACGATACGATTATTGGCAATACCGGCTGGAAAAGCTGTACGCTCAATGCCCGGTGTGCCTACCGGTAAAAAAAGCGGATTTCCAATTGTGTTGCCTTCGTAGGTCCACCCGCTGCGGTAGAATCTGTTATTGTAGTAATTGTCGCAGCCACCGAAACCGTCTCGTTCGTTACGCGGGCATAAGGGACCGCTTTGATTTTTCGTGTATAAATATTCGTATAAAAACTCAGTGAGGAATCGCTGTTTTTTAGTGGGTAAATCAACGCTTATACCCAGCAATCCGTCTTGCGGCACTTGCAGTTTTACGCCGTCTTTATCATTGTAAATAAATTGGCGATATACTTTGAAGTTGAAATCGGCCAGTGATAAGAAAAATCCGAAATCCCAAATACCCCGGCTGTCTCCCTGCTTATATATCTGATCGGGAGCTGCTGCATCATCACTGCCTGAGAGTGCAAAAAACACATTGATGAAATCGGAAAATGAATCTCCAAGGTCTCCTTCAGTGTCGGTTTCACCGGCCCAGGTCGACTGGTGAATGAGTCCGCCATAAGGGCGAAAGGCGAAATCGCCCCCAAAACGAAAATATGCATACTTTTCGTGCAGCCAGGCCTTTTCAACTACGCGATCTTCTTCAAACCAACCGTGAGCCAGTGCGCCTTTCACTTCAACAAATCCGTTAGTGAGGGGAACCGGAGCATATTCGGGAATGCCAAATTTGACTTTTGGCATAGGGGTGGCATTGCGCGATACCGTTAGCGAACCCATACTGAGGGATTCATTGGTTGTTCCCGTCTGTTCATAAAATCGTCCACCTGTAAGCTGAAAAACCCCATACGAAAATCGGGCATAAAGCTGGCTGAAAAAGAACGCCCGGTCATCACTTATCCGATTGGCAAACGTGGCTCCAAACCCGTAATCAAATCCCGAGCGATCATTCATCAGGTTCTTTTGAAAATTGATGACAGCCAGGCCTGCGGGCGAATCGGTATCAACGAGGCCATGCTGATTGCTGTAAAACCAGAAAGGCAGAACTTCATCACTGCTGGCCATGCCGCTTAGTTCAAGCCCGTAGTTAAACGTTCTTTTTTGGGCTTGTAGATCGCTTGAAGTTACTGATGAAATAAAAAGTGCCGCAATCAGTGTCAACAGGATTTGATGTAAACGCATGAAAGAAGTTATTGATTTAGTTTTTGAGCGTATTGGGCACCGGGAATATACGAAATATACCGGTCTATTAAGGCAGCCCAGGGATAACCAATTAGTATGAGTTCGTAAATGAATGCATCAAAGCGAATATTCATGGTTAGGGTGATGCCGATGTGCATCATAATAATGCCCGTAATTACATAGGGTCGCAGGCTTCTCCACCAGATAAGCACGCCGGAAAGTTCGGTAATCCAGCCGATAGCTAAGATGACGGTGGCAGCCGGACGACTGTATAACGCCAGCTCCTGTAACCAGTTGTACTGAAAGGTACCGGTGCGGGATAGAATATCCGTTTTCTTTTCTGCAATCCAGAGCCAGAGGTGATTCCCATCGGCCCAGTTGATTCCGGTACTGATAAGCTTAGCAAAAGCGGCGGAGGTGTAGCCCAATCCGGTAAAGAAGATGATGGTACCGAAAATAAATCGCCGCTGTTTCAGCGTTTCCCTAAAGAAGATAAAGCCAATACCAAAACTAAGCAGCGACAAGCCGATGAGATTGGCGCTATGGGGAATTTCGCCCTGCGAAAAGCGCCCAACATACTGCAGGTGAAACAGAAGCATAGCAATAAAATACTGCCAGCGCGATCCCCGGCGAAAAAACGCGGCGATTACAATTAGTGTGATTAATGCAGCATTAATCAACGAAATTGAATGCTCAAACATAAAAGAGACATCAATGTAGTTGGCCACACCCAGCGGCAGGACCACTTCACTGTTGCGAACCATATAATACCCCCATTCCCATGCGAGCTTTATCACGTAACTCATCACAAAAAGCTCGAACAGCCGGAAAAAGAGAATTTCTCCCTCAGTCTCCTTGCGGTCGGGTTCAAACAGTTCTTTTGATAAACGATCTTTAATTGACATAAATCAGGGCAGGATTACATAAGAATTTTTGGGTAACAAAGGGTTGGTCAAAACAGTGTCGCGTTTTACCAGCAGAAATGGGACAACTTCAACAATAACCGAATCGTGCGCGGTAAGGCGGCCCCGAACTTTGCTGATGACCCAGCGGGAATTGCCCAGATTTTTGGGACCAAACATTCGAATGAGCGCATTTTTGCGATTGGTGTCCCACTGTTCAGTCTTTGATATAAAATTGGAGAAGTCAATCTGGTCTACACCTACTTTTTTTAAGGCTACTTTGGAACCTTGAATATGTTCAAGATCAGTTGTTTCCCAGACGAGGCTATCTGGTGTATGGGTAACATCGCGCACAATAGCGCGCGTCCATGGATTGCCGGCCTGTGAAAACATGGGATAAATACTGAACGGCCAGAATTCGCCTTTGTGAGTGGCCACAAGAATACCGTATACCACAAAGGTACCCATTAAGATTTTGAATGCACGCTGTTTAAATAAATTCATCTATATTAAATCGTTTTCTGATGCGTTAAAATAACGAAATCCACAACATTTCGATAAAAGAAATCTTTGTTTTACACTGAGAGCCAAGAACATCGAATGAATCTGCTGTTTAATCAGTTTAATGATATTTCATCTACAGAAAGGGTTCAATAAATATTCGATACCATTTTTGTTAACTAATTGACAACCTTTTATTCATGCAACGACTATTTCAAATTACCATTATTTCGCTGTTATTCTTTGGGAGTTCAGACGTTCTTTTAGCACAGGATCGCGAAGGAATTAACACCATTGATCAGTTGGATGACGGTTCGGTACTGCTCGAAAATTTTGAAAGCTATGAGATTGGCACAATTCCATCCGAATGGTATAATCAGAAAGGAGAACACCGGCCGTCTACTTACAACCCGAAAGATCAAAGAAAATACAAATATTCTGTTGAAACAGAGGACGGCAATAAGTTCTTACGGTATGAGGGGATGAATGCCAAGCATTTGAATTTTCCGCTGGTTAATAAAAAAATTAATTTGTATGAAACGCCGATTTTAAGCTGGAAGTGGCGCATTATTGATATACCTGAAGGTGGTAATGAAGATGATGACAATCGCAATGATGTGGCTGCCAGTATTTACGTAGTGTTCGACCTGGGACGAGTATTGTTCAAAAAGGTACCGAAATCCATTCGCTATACCTGGAGCTCAAAACTGGAAAAGGGAACCAAGCTTTCCAAGTTTTTTGGCAACCAGAAAATTGTAGTAATGGGATCCGGCAGGGAAGGCACCGGGCAATGGCAGTCATTTAAGCGCAACATTGTAGAAGATTATAAACGCCTGTTCGGGGATGATCCACCCAAAACGCCGCTGGCTGTGCTTATTTTGAGTGATGGTAATGACACCGGGGCAAAAGCAGTAGCCGATTATGACGATATCATGCTGTTACCACCCAAGAATTGATAGAGACTTTTCTCTCCAAAAATGCCTGAAATTTCTTATTATCAGTCCTTTGCTGAAATTATAATTATGTGCTCAATACCCATTCATGGATAAGATACTACGGTTTTTACGACCCATATTATCCTTTAACTATAACTATCCGGTTGCTGTTTTATCCATAGCAATTATCACGGCTGTAATCGCCTCCTTTTTTGCACTGCAACTCAAGATTGATACCGATCTTGCCAATCTTTTGCCCAAGGATAATGAACATGTATTAGCGCTTGAAAAACTGCAGCGGACCGTCGGCGGCGAATCCGAAATGACGGTAGCCATCCAGTCGCCCAGTTTTGCCGATAACAAGCGTTTTGCCAAGGACTTGATTGATGAAAGCCTGGAGCTTTATGATGAGCGAACGGACAACTACTTCTTTAAGCGTGCAGATTTCAGAAGAGAAACGGGTATGCTCAAAGATAATGCACTCTATTTTGCTACTTCAGAAGAGCTGCAGGATATTACCGAATATTTACAAGATGAAATTCGAGGCTCAAAGGAAGAAGCGAATCCTTTTTTGATAGATTTCAGCGGGGATGATGAAGAGGAAGATACTACCTCTGATGAGAAGCTTGAGGATTTTGAAGAGAGTTACCATACAATTATTCCTTCGGAATATTCGATGAGTCCGGATAGTACTATTCTGTTGGTCAACTTTGCGCCTACCGGCTCTAAAAGTGATCTTACGTACCTGGAAGATATGTTTGCCACATACGATTCACTGGTTACAGCATTGAATCCCGCTTCGTATAACAAAGATATGGAAGTTAAATATGCGGGCCGGCTGAAGCGGCACCTGGCACAGCTCGATTCAATCATGAGTGATGTCTACCGAAGTTTTGCAACCGGTATCTCCAGTGTTATTCTGCTGGTGATTTTATACTTTTTTATCAAAAAATATGTCAATTATCGCCGGGGCTCAGAACGTCATCAAAAGCACGGGTTCTGGAGCCATGTACTGCGCATGCCGGTTCCGTTTGTCTTGATAGGATTGCCCCTTGTTATCAGCCTGGCATGGACATTTGGGATTACCTATGCCGTGTTGGGAATGTTGAACACGATGACGTCCGTACTGTTTGTTATTCTATTCGGTATGGGAATTGATTACGGTATTCACTTTTACGCCCGGTATATCGAGTTTCGCTCACGAGGCATTACGGTAGAGAGGGCCATTTTTAAAACGTATGATAATACTGGTTCGGCTATCGCGGTAAGCGGGTTAACGACCGCTTTTTCACTGCTCGTATTGATTTTAGCACAATTTCGCGGCTTTTCTGAATTTGGTTTTATTGCAGGTATAGGTATTATTTTAGCCTTGTTCTGCATGTTGTTTGTGCTGCCGTCGCTGTTGGTGATGTTTGAAAAATGGAACTGGATTCTGGTGAACTCAAACACAAAAGAGAAGCAAAAATCAAGTTCATTCAAGCGTTTCCCTTATGCACGTACAGTTATGGCAGTCGGGTTGATTATTTCTGCAGTAGTATTATTTAATTCGCCAAAACTCAGTTTTCAGTATGATTTCGGAAAGCTGGAACCCGAGATTGAAGAGTATGATAAATTTCGTGCGATTGCCGGTCAGGCAGAAGGAAGCACCAAGCGTAACCCCGCCTATCTGTTGGCCGACAACCGACAAGAGGTGAAACAAATTGTTGACTCCCTGCGGTACCGCATGCGTACGGATACGACCAGTCCTACAATTTTGGAAGTACAGTCGCTTACCGAGCGGTTTCCTTCCACGCAAGAAGAGATCAATGAAAAACTCCAAAAAATTTCGCGCATCCGTCAGTTATTGGAAGATCCATTTATAGAAGGACAAGAAGACGAGCAGCTGGATAGGCTGCGCCGGGCTTCACAGACAACAGAGCCGGTAAGTATTGATGAAATCCCTGACTACTTTAAAAACCAGTTTACAAACAGGGAAGGAGAGATTGGTAATTTTGTGATTGTCTACCCCAGTGTAAGCCTCGCGGACGGGCGCCAGTCGATCGCTTTTAAGGATGATGTGGGCAAAGTAACTCTGGCCAGCGGTGAAGAAGTGTATGCTGCCAGTACCTCTATCATTGGAGCCGAAATGCTGGATTTAATGCGCAGTGAAAGCCCGTGGATGATCGGCGCTACGCTTGCCATGGTATTCTTTTTGATGTTATTATCATTCCGCTCAATTAAATGGGTACTTATCGCTTTGCTGCCGCTGCTTATTGGTCTCCTGTTTTTATTCGGTATTATGATATGCACCGGTATCATGTTTAACCTGTATAATTTGGTTGTGCTTCCGGCGATACTGGGTATCGGAGAGGATAACGGCGTGCATATTACGGCGCGGTATCTCGAAGCGGACACTAAAAGCATGGGAGAAGTACTTTCAAGTACAGGTCAGCATATTACTATTGGTTCACTTACTACAATGCTCGGATTTTCGGGCTTACTATTTACCAATCACCCGGGGCTGCAATCACTTGGAGTCATGGCCGTAATTGGTATTGGTATGACTTTATTGACGGCATTGACATTTTTGCCGGCCTTTATCCAGTGGCTCGAGGATAAAGATTGGGTAAAGCGCGATAAGATTACCTTTTAAACTATTTTGTTTAAGAACTGATTCTCCCGAACAGCAGCCTTACTGCTTCCAGAATACCGGAGTAAAGATCAAAAGAACGGTAAAAACTTCGAGCCGCCCGATCATCATCAACATAATAAGCACCCATTTACCAACGATAGGAATCTGCGCATAGTTGTCGGTAGGCCCAAACTCACCCCAACCCGGACCAATGTTTCCCAGGCACGCGATGCTGGCTCCGAACGCAGAAGCAAAATCGTAGCCCATAGCTGCCATGACAAACCCGCCTAAGGCGAACATGAAAAGATAAAGGATGAAAAAGCTGAGTACCGTTCGTTGCGTATCAGAGTTTACTGTTTTGTTTCCGATGCGAATGGGAAGCACGGCTTTTGGATGAACAATCTGGCGAATTTCGCGGTATGAATTGCGAATGACAATCATCCAGCGAATCATCTTGGGGCCACCACCGGTTGAGCCGGCGCATCCGCCCGCAAAGAAAAATAGAAATAGCACAAAAGTGCCGAACGAATACCAAAGTTCATAGTCATCAGTACCGAAGCCGGTGGTAGTAATGATGGAAACGGCCTGGAATGCTCCATAGCGGATGGCACTTCCCAGCGAGTACTCATCGAAGAGCCAGAGGGAGCTGCTCAGCACAACAATACCAATAATGGTGATAAGTGTGTAAAAACGTGTTTCACGGTTGTTGAGAAAGGATTTGGTATCACCCTTAAGCAACCGGTAGTGCATGGCAAAGTTAATGCCTGCCAAAAACATGAAAAGTGTTATAATAGTATCAATATAAACTGAATCGAACGCCTGGATACTGGCATTTTTGGTAGAAAAACCACCGGTAGCAAGTGTAGCAAAGGCGTGGTTAAGTGCCTCAAACCAGTCCATGGATGGGTGAATCCAAAGCAGCAAGAATTCAGCGGCGGTGAAGGCTACATAAACGCCCCAAAGCAGTTTGGCCGTGGATTGGACCCGCGGCGTTAGTTTATCGGCGGTAGGGCCCGGTGATTCCGCCTGGAAAAGTTGCATGCCGCCGATGCCAAGGAGCGGCAGAATGGCAAGCGAAAGGACAATAATACCCATACCTCCCAGCCAGTGCGCCAGCGAACGCCAGTAGAGCATGCTCTTTGGTAACGACTCAATTTCAGGATTTAAAAAGCCGGAGCTGGTTTCGCCACCCAGTATTGTGGCTCCGGTGGTGGTCAGCCCGCTCATTGTTTCAAAAACGGCGTCGGTATAGCTGGGCAAAATACCCGAAATTATAAAGGGGAGGGCACCGACAAGGGATAGAATGAGCCATGTGAGGCTGACAACAAGGAATCCTTCCCGTATGCGCAGTTCCTGCTTTGCCCGAAAAAAATAGTATAGAAGCCCACCCACAACAAAAGCGATAGAAGCCGACGCAAGAAATGTATGCCACACTTCTTCATCATAGATAAAGGCGATGATCATCGGAGTGAGAAGCGCGAATCCAAGGAAAAAGATAAAAGTCCCGAGAATACTGAATACCGTTGAAAAATTGATATTCGGCCGGTTAAAATTGCTTATAGGAGAATAAGAGTTGCTCATTTAAACAATGATGTAATTTTTGGAATAGCATCCGGCAGGCAGAAAATAATAACGCGGTCGCCCGGCTGAATGTGAGATTGACCAGTAGCAATCTCGATAGAGCTATTTCGGGCAATACCACCCACCACGCATCCGTCAGGGAATGAGATTTTATGAATCGGTTTTTTAACGATTTTCGATTTCTCCGCAGCCTGAAGTTCAATCACTTCAGCTTTAATTCCTTTTAGGGCTGTTACCGAAATTACACGTCCGCCGCGTACATGCCGGTGAATCTCATTCGAGGCGGCCGACTTTTTGTTCACTGCCGCATCAAGCCCGATGGTTTGACTGAGCGGAATGTAGTCGGATTTAGAAACCAGCGCCACGGTTTTTTTGACCTCCAGGTGTTTGGCCATCAGGCAGGATATAATGTTTGACTCCTCATCTTTGGTCACCGAAATGAAAGCATCCGTTTCAGTAATACCTTCGGATGCCAGCAGGTCAGGATCAGTAGGATTTCCGTTTAACACGAGTACATCTTTTAGCTCCTGGGCTAATTCCGCTGCCGTGTCGTAATCGGGTTCAATGAGTTTAATATTCCATTTCTTCTCTTCATTCATCAAAATACGCGCAACCATGGTGCCTACCGGCGTTCCGCCGGCAATCATTACGCGGTTCATCTCAACTTCCAAGCGTCCTGTCGTTTTAATAACCTCAGAGATTGATTCTGTTTTCGCAAGAATAAAAAGCTGATCGAGTGCCTGAATACTAACTGCACCACTTGGAATGATGGTATTGCCGCGGCGGGCGATAGCTGTTACACGGAAGGTGATATGCGAATACTCCTCGGCATATTCGCTCAGTTTTTTGCCTACCAGTTCTGATTCCTTATTGATGCGAAGCCCAATGAGCTGCATCTTGCCATCCGCCAAGTTCACTAAATCGCTGGCGGAAGCCCGTTTGATGAGACTTACGATTTCCTCCGCCGCACTCTGTTCGGGATGAATGATGACGTCGATGCCGAGGTCGGTGGGTTTCAGGGGAGCGTTGGGTTGCGAAAGTTCATCACTGCGCACCCGGGCGATCACCATAGGTGCGCCCAGCCGTTTGCTCATCATGGAGGCAATCATATTCACCTCATCAATGCTGGTTACAGCAATGAGGATATCCGCATCTTTAACACCGGCTTCTACCAGGTCGTTGGCCGACGTTGCATTTCCTTCAAAGCAGAGTACATCGAGGTTTTCAGTGACGGTGTTGAGGGCATCACGGTCGCGGTCAAGGACAATAACATCGTGTTTTTCAGCGGCAAGTGAACTGGCCAAATCATAGCCGATTTCCCCCGCACCAATAATGACAATTTTCAAATTCGAAGATTTTAATTGCGTTTAATTGAATGCTTAAAGTCTTAAAGTGTGCTTAAAATCGCAACAAAAAGGTAAAAAAACACTTTTCGCTTTAGACAACTCGATATGATTTAAAACAATTTATAAAACACTGTCAAACGCTTGATAATTTATTATCTTAAATGCGATTCTGAGCTGCACAGTAAAATTAAAATTGCTCTTGATTAATAACTCAATGCCATGATAGTTGATCTGTTAAAACCGGAGTTTGACGAGCTTATCGAGGAGAAAGACTGGGTGGCGCTCAAAGATATCTTAAATGATGTGCCGGCGGTGGATGTAGCCGAGCTGCTGGAAGGGCTCGAAAACGAAGTGGCTGCTGTTATTTTCCGCCTGCTAAAAAAGAATAAAGCTGCTGATGTTTTCTCGTATTTGAGTTCGGGTAAAGGCGTTGAACTGCTGGACATGTTTACCGCACAGCAGCTCAGCGAAGTGATGTCGAACCTGGAGCCGGATGAACGTGTGGCGCTGCTCGAAGAATTGCCCGGCCACCTTACCCAGCGCGTGATGAATTCTATGCGCTTTGACGACCGAACCCAGGTGCAAAAACTGTTGGGATATCCGCCCGAGAGCGTAGGTCGGTTGATGACACCCCGCTACGTGCGCGTGAAAAAAGACTGGAGTATAGGGAAAAGCATGGAGCATATTCGGGAATTCGGCCACAGTGTGGAAACAGTTAACGTAATTTATGTAGTTGACGCCGATGAGCATCTCATTGATGATTTGCGGCTCAATCAGCTTATCCTGGCTGATCCCGAGGCAACCATCTCAACGCTGATGGACGAAAGCTACGAAGCGCTGAGTGCCTTCGACGACCAGGAGGAGGCCGTAAAGATGCTTAGTAAATATGACCGGGTAGCTATGCCGGTCATCAATTCTGACGGAGTACTGGTGGGTATTGTTACCGTAGATGACATTTTAGATGTGGCCGAAGAAGAGACTACCGAGGATATGCAGCTGATGGCGGGAATGGATGCCTTGGATGATTACTACTCGCAGACCTCCATATTTGATACCGTAAAAAAACGGTTATGGTGGCTTATCATACTCTTTGTGGGACAAATATTAACTGCCATTGCAATGGGAGGTTATGAAGAAGTTTTACAAAAAGTGGTAGCGCTTTCATTCTTTGTACCGCTCATCATCTCCAGCGGAGGGAACTCTGGTTCACAAGCCGCTACATTAATCATCCGGGCACTGGCTACCGATGATATCAAACCCGATGACTGGAAGAAAGTATTTTCACGCGAGTTTGTATCCGGGCTCTCACTTGGTTCACTAATAGGCCTGCTGGGTGTTGTTACATTAATAAGCTGGGACTTGATAGGCGGTGCGGTTTTAAGCATGGAAGTTATACTTACAGCTCTGGTGGTGGGCTTAAGTTTATTTTCCATTGTATTGCTCGGAAATATTGTGGGAGCTATGTTGCCGTTCCTGCTTTCTAAATTAAATCTTGACCCTGCTGTTTCTTCAGCTCCTTTTGTTGCTACGGTTGTGGATGTAAGCGGAATTATTATTTATTTTAGTATCGCAATTTTATTGTTAAGCGGAACATTAATATAACAGCCCGTAAAAATACATCCCTGTCTGATTTTCGATTAGGCAGGTTGGTCAGGCTGATTTAGGGAGCCAACTTATCCGTCGGCCCCTTTAAGCGGACCGACGGGTTTACAAAGTCCTTTATAACAGATCAAATAAAAAAATAGGATGAAAGCATATTTAGATTTGGTTCGTAACGTGCTGGAGCACGGCGTTCGCAAAGAAAACCGAACCGGCATCGACACTATTTCAAGTTTCAGCGAATTTTACAAGGTAGATTTGCAGGAGGGCTTTCCTCTGGTGACCACAAAAAAAGTCTATTTTCGATCGGTGATCCTCGAACTACTTTGGTATCTGCGGGGTGAGGGTCACATTCGCTGGCTGCGTGATGAAATGGATTGCCATATATGGGACGACTGGGCGGATGAAGACGGCAATGTTGGACCAATTTATCCGGTGATGTGGCGGCGGTTTCCTTATGTTCATGAAGAAGAGATTAGTTTTGAAGGGAATGCCTCACACATAGTTAAAACAGCGTATATTAAAAACGAATTTGATCAGGTGCAGCGGGCCATCGATATGTTGAAGGAAAACCCCAACAGCCGTCGTATCGTTGTTTCGGCCTGGCACCCCGGACTCCTCGATAAAATGGCGCTGCCGCCGTGCCATGTGATGTACATTTTTAACGTCACCAACGGACGGCTTAATTGTCATCTTACGCAACGCTCCGGTGATATCGCTTTGGGTATTCCATTTAACCTGGCGTGCTATTCGGCCTTGACGATGGCCATTGCCAATGAAGTAGGCCTGGAATACGGAGAATTTGCCCACACTATCGTAGATGCACATATTTACGAAAATCATGTTGACGGGCTGAAAGAACAGTTGGAGCGTGAGCCGCGTCCGTTGCCAACGCTTAAAATTGCCGATAAGCCGCTGGATGATCTGGCATACGAAGACTTTACGCTGGAGAATTACAATCCGCATCCTTCTATTAAATTTGAGGTGGCGGTTTGACACTGGCAATCATCGTAGCGCATGATCCCAATCTTGTCATTGGCAAAGACGGCAATTTGCCGTGGCATTACTCCGAAGACCTGAAGTATTTTAAACGAACCACGATGGGGCACCCCATGCTGATGGGGCGGGGCGTTTTTGAAAGTTTGAACGAAAAACCCTTGCCCGGACGCGAAAATATTGTACTGAGCCGAAGCCAAAGCTATGACCACGTACCCACCTTTTCATCCATTGATGCCGCACTTTCTTATTTAGAGGATGAAGAAATCGTATTCTGTATTGGCGGCGGAGAAGTTTATGAACAGATTCTGTCAATAACGGACAAACTGTTTGTCACGGAGATTCATTCGCCATACGAGGGCGATACGTATTTCCCCGAATATCGTGCAGAGATCGGATCAACCTGGAGAGAAATAAAAAGAGAAGATAAACCCGACCTGAGTTTTGTCGTGTATGAGCGCATGGAACAGGGATAGTAATTATAATTGAATCTCTTTGAGATGCACCACGTAGGGCTTCACCACGGGTTGAGTAAGGGCGATGATATTCTTTGTATCAGCGGCTTTAGAGAATTCAACTGCAGTATTTTTATCTTCTAAAATCCAGATGCCCTCATTTTCGTACTGGTAGGCCTCACTGTAGCTTTTATCGAAGGCATAATAAAACCCAGCCGACTCTTCATCGTGGGGAAGTCCCCGTTTCTTTAATATTTGCGGGGTCTGAGTTTCGATTTTTTCTTTAATTTTTTTTGGAGATGATTTGTCATCAAGAAAGGTGGTACGAAATAGTTTTCTGGATTGAAATCGCATGCAAAGATCTGAAAGAATAGGATCATTATTGTATTGCCATAACTTGATACTTTGGAATATATCATTGTCATCCAGCCTGATGTAATGCTTCAGCATCTCGGCCGAGATCTTTTTTCGGGCACTCTGTTCTGATTCTAAGAAAAATTGAAGAGCAGGAGAAGGATGATGTAACGGTTTCTTCTGTTTGATCAGCAGGCGAACACGGTTAAAGATATGGCGCAGCAGTTTATCGGCGCTTAGCACGGTTTTGTGCAGATACACCTGCATATACATCAGCCGGCGCGCCAGGATATAATTTTCAATGGCGTAAATTCCTTTTTTCTCGATGACCATATTCCCGTTGTGCACGCGCATGGTTTTCAGGATACGATCGATACCAACCGAGCCTTCATAAACGCCGGTTAGAGCACTGTCGCGCTTCAGATAGTCAAGCCGGTCGAGGTCAAGCTGTGATGATACCAGCTGGTTCAGGAACGGTTTTTTGGGATACTGGTCGGTAAATATTTTGATGGCTAAATCCAGTTTTCCGTCCATCTGCTTATTCAAATCACGCATGATGGCGAGCGTCATCATCTCATGGTGAAAATCTTTGATGAAGTTGAACTCCAGCGTATGCGAAAGAGGTCCGTGACCAATATCGTGAAGCAGCACGGCAATAAGTGTTGCTTCGTATTCGGCCTTGCTGATGGTGGTGTCTTTTTCGCGTAAATTATTGAGCGTGCGCTGCGCAAGTTCCATGGCACCCAAGGCATGGGTAAAACGCGAATGCTCAGCAGCAGGAAAGACGAGATACCCCAGTCCCATTTGTTTAATATGGCGCATCCGTTGTACATATGGGTGATCAATCAGTCGCAGTATTGTCCCTTTTGGAACCGTGATAAAGCCGTGAATGGGATCATTGAAAATTTTGTACTGGGTGCTTTTATCCATTGAAAATTTTTAAAGCTAAACTTTATTTCAGATAATCTTTTTTTAGAACGGTCCCAATTGAATTCTTTTCTATAATGAGATCTCCAGAAGGTGCTAAAGGTTTTCCATTAGGTGGAAATCCACATACTACATTTATTCTGATTGAGTTTTTATCAATTATAAAATCTCTATTCTTAAAATCATTAAAGCAATATTTTTTTGCGTATTCAACAGCTCCTTCAAATTTACTTGAATCATTATGAGTTTCGTAGCCTAACTTGAGCATTTCTCGCTTGTAGTTACTAATGTATTCTTCTTGTTTTTTGGAAATTATTTTTTGTAAAGCTGATGCTCCCTGCATGATAAAAAGGCTATCAAGCGTCAGGCGATTTCCTGTTAATGTCGAGAAAGTGAGATAATCATTAGTATAATTTGGATGAGCACCTCCGTACCAAGCCATCCAGAGTCTTAGTGAAATTGTATTTTTAGAATAAAAGGTTTTATAAAAACTTTCTCCCAAGCCGTCATCACGAAGTGATTCTAGTATTTGAAGGACTGATATGTGCGATGAGTCATCTTCATATTTTTTTAAATAATCGAGTAGGCCCGAATTAATTTTTTGAGTAAAAGGAGATCCGATAAATTGTGGAAATACAATTGTAGAATCACTTGTATTATAAAATTTATTTTTCGGTTGCATCTTTACTTCCTGCACGGCCATCAACGATTGGCTCCAGCCGGTGCCGGTTAGTGTAAGTAGTATAAAAAGGGTAGAGATAATATTTCTATTCATCAGTTTCTAACGCAATGATATAATTGTCCGAATTGTCTACTTCGGGTACCCGTGCCGGCCGCTGCTTCTGCAGATCAAACCATACGCCCGAAGCTTCTGCCACGGCTACCAGTGTTTTTGTTTCGGCATGATAAATAGCCTGGAAGCTGCTGATGCTGGTATTGCCAAGTTTTTTTATACCGGAACCAATTAGCAGGGTGGCGGGGTACTCTATGGGCTTAACAAAGTTGATATTGATGTTGGCCAATACAAAGCTGAAGCCGTTGTCAAACCCGTTGGAAAATACCGGAATATCAGCGATAAACTTGATACGGGCCTCCTCAAAATAGGTGCTAAAAATCGCATTGTTCACATGGTTAAGCGGATCCAGATCCCGGAATCGAATGGGTAGTTCAACCCAGTGGGGAAATAAGTCTTTATTGTATTCAGGTTTGATCATGGTTAAGCGATTTTCCAATGGGTTCTAAGTGAATAAATCAACGTGTAATAAATTAGAAATCCAAGTAGAGAATGGTATTTAATCAATCAGTGTTGTTTGCTTATATTATCCGTTAATTTTGAATCAAACAACTTTGTATGAGCAATTTCCCGGAACGCGAATTTCTTGAACAGCTTCTTATTACGCCGAGCCCCACTGGCTTTGAATCAGCGGGACAAAAAGTATGGACCAATTATGTTGAGCAATTTTCTGATGACCTGGAAACCGATGCCTATGGTTCGGCGGTAGCCAAACTGAACACCAGCTTTGATGTGATTACGGTGATGTTGGAGGCCCATTGCGATGAAATCGGGATGATTGTTCAGCATATCACCGAGAAAGGTTTTGTGCATGTAAACAAGTTGGGTGGCAGTGATTCGACCATTGCCCGGGCTAAGCGCGTAAATATTCATAACAAGCGTGGAATCGTTTCGGGCGTTATCGGGAATACCGCTATTCACCTGCAAGACAAAAAAAACGGCGGGGGCGATCAGCCGGCGTGGAAAGATATTTATATTGATATTGGCGCAACCAGCCGGGAAGAAGCCCTGGAAATGATTCAAATTGGCGATCCCATCACCTATGCCGATAACTTCGAGTTCCTTTCGGATGACATACTTACCGGTCGTGCGCTGGACAATCGCATTGGCGGATTTGTCATTGCCCAGGTACTGAAACGACTTTGGGAAAACCGATCCAATTTGAATGTGAATGTTATGGCGCTAAACTCCGTACAGGAAGAAGTAGGGGGCTATGGTGCGCGCATGATGAGCTACCGACTGGAGCCCGATATGGCGCTGGTTACCGATGTGACACACGCAACCGATACCCCCGGCATAAATAATGCCGAACACGGACTGGTAAAACTGGGCGAAGGGCCGGTGGTACAGCACGGCGGGGCCAATCATCCGTCCATTGTAACTTTTATCGAAGAAGTTAGCAAAACCAAAGAAATTTCACTCCAGCACGATGCGGTGAGCGTACGTACCGGTACCGATACCGACAGTATCTTTTATCAAAAAACGGGTATTCCCAGCGGGTTGATTTCTCTTCCGTTGCGCTATATGCATTCGCCTGTTGAAACCGCTTCCGTTGCTGATATCAACAGCCTTATCAATTTAATGACTGAATGCATTTTGTCGCTCGAACCTGACCAAACATTTTCCGTTTTGTAAAAAAACTTTTAAACCGGTTGAGTTACCGAATTTTACGGATCTATTTTCGTTATAAAATTGGTATGTATAAAAATTTCGAATTTCAATTTAATACAATGAAATATACAATTACGATTTTGTTGGTCTGTCTGTTTGTGGGGTTGCCGTTTACCGGAGCTGCC
>JAFGWN010000196.1 GCA_016937115.1 Balneolaceae bacterium
AAGCAGCAATAGAAGCCACGTCCTGTCGTACGGCGTCTAAGTTGGCACTATCAGCGGCGCTGCCGAAGGTGTTAATGGCTACCACGGTGGCAATACCCACGATAATAGTTACTAAAATTACTAAAAGAAGTTGTTGTTGACCCATAATAAGTCACCTGTATGTATTTGATTAGTTAGTTTATCCCGTACATTAATTGTACAGGGTTAATTGTTAAAAAATTTACCGCACCTATGTACGGAATGGAAAAGTTGATACCCCATCAACCGATCCGTATTTCCTTTTAAGAACACGAAAAGTTCTTTTTGTTACAAAATAATTTGAAATGGTAGTCCTTTTCGGTTTGCACTCCAAATAAATTACGTAACAATGTACGCTATTTTCTTGCATAAATATTATAAGCTTCAATTTAGAAATGCAACGTTTTATTAATTTTTTTTAATAAAAGGACGAAAGTACCCTTTAGAATAATTTAAAAAGTGTTTAAAGATAAAATTCTACCGTTTTAATGCCCGTCTGCATGCTGGGTTTGCGGCTGACGAATAAGATATCTTGCCGGTTCCCTACCAGACCGACCGCAAATCCAGCGGGCGGCCCGGCTCTACAAACCCCTGGCTTCGGGAGTGCAACTCCCTCGCAGCCCAATAGCTTTTGTTTTGTTGTGAGGAGATTGTACCTCCGGGCTACCAAAGAGAGTACTGATTAGTTGTACGTAGATAAGCTCCCAAATGAACATTATTCTCTTAATTTTTTAATATCCAATTGATCCTGCTCCCGGCCACTGGCTTGTTTATTTTTTATTAATGCTTCCTTCCCTATCACGTTAATTTTCTCATTACCATATGAGTGCACAATTTTACTATTCCACGCTTTATCAAACGTTATGCCGTCAATTTCGTTGAGCAAATCAATACGTAAAGGTGGATTTCCAATTTGAATAATTTTACCCGGAGAAGTTAAATCATCAATCCCGACTGATAATGATTGGAAACCGAAATCAATTAGTACATCATATAACTTCTGGGCATTCTCTTTGGAAAGCTTATACAAAATATCTAAATCTTTTGTATACCTCGGTTCAACATGAACGGCAAAGGCATAACCGCCTATAACCAAATACTTCACCTTATGTGCGTTCAACAACGCGAAGAACTCTTCGAAGTCTTTGCTGATTTTCATCAGATGATTTTTTATTGTTATAGATCAGTTTATTACCCGTTTCTCGAATTACTTCCAGCGCATGCAGGCGTTCTTCAGGGGTTTTGGACTTCCAGTAGTTTTTTTCATCCTCGTATTGCTGCGGATCATGCAGATCATAAATGCGGATTTCTTTGTCCATGTTTTGTAATGATTGAACATTTGTGCCTTGGTTTAATATACAAAAAATGGATGTTAATTCTTCCTATCCTGCCTTGTTGGCTGCGAGAGTGCAACTCCCTCGCAGCTTAATGCCCGACGGATGCCTATTACCCACCGCATGGGAAGCCCAGCCATCCGGTGGGGTTCACAATATCACTCTACCCTCTTTTGGTATTCCTCCAAGCGCTGGTCATCGGGATCGTGTTTTTTGGCATGCTTCAAAATGTAAGTAACTGCTTCGTGTGGCGTCAGATGGAAGTGGCTGCCTCCCATTTTTCGTGCAAGGCCCGAACGCAGCATCACATCCCGAATGGGCCCTTTTAATCCCGCAAAGTGCAGTTCAATATCCAGATCGCTGAGGCTTTGCACAACCATATGCAGTGCTTCAAGGGCCGTGGTATCCAAGTCATTAATACTCATCCCGTCAATCACCACATGGGAAATTTTGCGATCGCTTTCTTCACTTTTATCAATCACATACTCTTTGAGATAGTCAGCGTTGTTGAACGAAAAGGAAGCATCAAACCGAATAGTAAGAATGCCCTCAACCTGTTTAGCTTCCGGAAAACGACTGACGTCACGGTAAATACGGGAATTATTTACGTGCCCCAATACGGCTATATTTGGACGGCTTGCTCGTAGCAGCACACCCAGAAGTGATGCGGCAACGCCCAACAAGATACCTTCCTGGATGCCAATAAACAGCGTCGTAAAAAAAGTGAATATGGCAACGTAGCCATCCCGCTCTTTTGTTTTAAACAGGTATTTAACCTCATCCAGATCAATCAGGCCTAACGCTGCTACGATGATAATTGCCGCCAGGGCCGGCATCGGGATGAAATATAAAAGCGGTGTAAGAAACAGCAATGCTATAATTACCACCAATGCTGAAAATATATTGGCGAAGGGTGTTTGCGCGCCCGCCTGCTCGTTAATCGCAGAGCGTGAAAAACTGCCGGATGTGGGAATAGCCTGGAAAAAACCTCCAATAAAATTAGCGGCGCCTATTCCAAAGAGCTCGCGATTGGGACGCACAGAGTATTGGTGTTTGAATCCAAAAGTACGACCAAGTGATATTACATTCATAAACTGTACCAGGGCCAGCGTAATGGCTGTGGGTAAAAGACGGCGTAGTTCTTCAAACGTAAAGTCAGGCGCAACGATATGAGGTAATCCTTCCGGAATAGATCCAACCAGGTCTAACGAAGTTGTGGGCAACTCTATAGCCCAAACAATAATGGCTGAGACAACCACAACAATCAGCGCCTTTGGAGCAGCTTTAAAATATTTTTTGAGAATTAACAGCAGTATAATAGAAGCGATGCCTATCACCGCCGGAATTAATGGGATACTGTTAATACTGTTCCAGTATTCAGCAGCAAGTGCATAGATATGACGGCTGTGGGCTACTTGTAGTCCAAGCAAATTATCAAGCTGGCTCATCGATATAATAATGGGAGCGGCGGCTGTAAAGCCAATAATAACCGGCTTGGATAGCAAGGTCACAATAAAACCAAGCCGTGCGACAGACATGGCTATCTGAATCAATCCTACCATCACCGTTAATACAATAACCAGCATTACATAGCTTGAAGAACCGGGATCGGCAATTAACCCCACTCCGGCCGATACAATCAACATATCAATAGCAACAACCCCGAAAGCCAAATGACGTGATGTACCAACCAGCGGATAGATGAGCAATGGGATAACAGAGGCATACAAGCCGTAGATCGGTGGAACACCTGCTAAAACAGCATAGGCCATAGCTTGGGGAATCAACATTACTCCCACCGTTAACCCTGCCGTTAAATCTCCTTTTAGCGTATCAGAATTATACTTGGGAACCCACTTTAAGAAGGTCAGCTTATTCAATATCCACTGCTTCATCCCGGATGTTCGCATAAAGGTGAAACTGACTGATTCTCGGTTACGGATTAAAACAATTCCTTAACGCAAATATAGATGGTTTTTTTGTACCAGCAAATTCATCAGGATTGCCCGGGAGTTCAACTCCCTCGCAGCTTTAGCAATTTTCTATCTTTATCATTTGCTGTGAGGAGATTGTACCTCCGGACATACTCCTTCTTTCTATTGCCCCTTAAAATCCCTCCATCAATAAAATTGTCAAATATTAATATTTTTTAATATTTTGAAAGCGATTATATATTTATCGAATGAATCTGGGGTTCAACACTATAAATTAACACTAGTCGGGGTGC
>JAFGWN010000197.1 GCA_016937115.1 Balneolaceae bacterium
AATAAGGGCTCTTGAAGCTTCTCCGCTTTTTATGAAGCAGTTGGCCTGTATCATTCCCTGCAGCCAGCCGGGGCAACCGAAGGGCAGGTCGTACGCGATACACTGCGGATTGTCAATTTCCAGCTTTGCTTTCACGCGTGATGCAAGTGCAGGCACCATATCAACTTTTAAATTATCTGCGCGAATATCACCAAAATTATGTGCTATAATAATATAATCGAGCGACTCAGGATCGATTCCGGCATCATCAATGGCTTGTTTACCCGCCCTGGCGGCAATGTCTGAGGCCAGTAAATCATCCGTCACATACCGCCGTTCCTTAATACCGGTAATCTCTTCAAGCTTTTGGATGATCTCCTTGTTGCTTCGTTCAAACGGCTTGCCGTCAGAATCAAAAAAAGTATGGTTCAAAAAATCTTCATTGGTGATTGTCCGCGTGGGAATATACGATCCGGTTCCTTTTACGACGGCATACATGTGGTTATTCATGTGCTAATATTTGTATGATTGATGAAATAATCATTGAAAATATAGTACAGATAAAAGGGCAGGAAGAAAAATGAATTTTCCTGCTAAAGTACAGATAAAATAAAGTTTAAAAATTTCCATTTATCAAATGATTTCAATACCATTAAAGAGCTAATAGAAAAAATTGTTGCACACCTAAATTTCAATGGGGCATAGGATTACCTCTTAAAATGGCGGGAAAAGAGAATACAGATCAGCAAAGGCTATGGCGACCTGTGCCGCTGGACTACCTGCTCGAAAATTATACCCTTGGTAACGTTCGGGTTTGGGGGTTAATAGGAGGCTGGGTTTTGATAATTGGCGCAACCCTTGCGATCACGATTCAGCTGTTGCCCGAAACCTCATTTACCGGGAATGCCAATGATATTTTATACTTTTTTCTTTTTAATCCTGCATTGATAGCGGGCATTCTGCTTTTCTTCTGGCTGGGATTTGAATGGGGGTTCATTCCCGTTTTTCTCTCCTCGTTTATTGTGGCCTTTTATTCCGGTATCCCCTGGTTTTGGGCGCTGGTGTTCGGCATAGCATTTGTGTTGGGTATTGCAATCTATGCGATGGCGTATCAGGGATTTAGTGTGTCATACGATCTGAGAAATTTTAAAAGTATTGCCTTCTACATCTCTATAATGTTCATCGGTTCTATTGCCAGTTCGCTGGGAGCGTTTATATGGAGTTTTATTCATCATCTTTCGGCTTACAACACGCTGATAATCTGGAAGAGCTGGTGGAGCGGGGCTTTTGTGCAGGCCGTGGTGATTATTGGCCCTGCCCTTTTTCTGTTTACTCCGCTTGTTGAACGGTTGAAAAGCAAATGGCTGGATTTACCGGATCAGCACGAGGTTTCAATGAAGTGGATTTTGGGAGCGGTCGGATCCATTACAACGGCGCTGGCTTTGTTTATCTTTTCAGGGCGATGGCTGGGCAAGCTTCGGGTTCAGGAAGTGATGACTGGCAATAACACCGCCACCGTAAAGGATGTTATCACCGCGCTGGAATCGTTTGAGCTTATCTCGTGGATTTCCATTGCTATTATTTTGGTGACGGGATACGGCGCTTTTAACCTGATCAGTGGCTGGAATAAACGATTGAATGACGAGGTTGACAGCCGAACGCAAGAACTGGACCGGAACCAGGTGATGCTTCAAAAATCGCTTGATGAAAAAAAAATACTGCTGAAAGAGATCCATCACCGGGTAAAGAACAATCTGGCGCTGATGGGCGGCTTGCTGGAACTGCAGGAGCGTATGGGCAGAGAAGACGATCCCGTAATGAATTTACAAACGGCGCGCTCGCGCATCCGCTCCATGGCGATGGCGCACGAAGCGCTATACCAGCACGAGACCCTTTCAGACATCAGTATGAAAGCGTATATCGAAAATATTGCGGGTTACACCCATAAATCAATCAGCAATCCCGATATTGATGTTGAAATGCACTTCGATCTGGATGATGCGAGTCTGGAAATGTCTAAGTCGATACCGCTGGGTTTGCTGGTTAATGAAATTTTGATCAACGCGATTAAACACGCATTCAAGGGACGAAATAAGGGATCTATTTGGTTAAAAAGTACAAATAACAACGGTACAATTTTACTTTCTATTCATGATGATGGAGTAGGCCTTCCGGAGCATGAAGATGAGCAGCAGATATCGACATCGCTGGGTATGACGCTCATTAAAAAATTTTCAAAACAGCTGCAGGGAGACCTTTCAATTTCCAGCGAAAAAGGCAAAGGCACATCATTTATGTTAGAGTTTAAAATTTAAAGGCCGGGTTTTACGATCGTTCTGTTCTGGTAGAATTAAAAGGCATCTCGCTACATAATTTTATCAATAATAGAAAATTTTAATCCTGTAGGATGTTACCTGCCAATCTTTTATCATTGCGATTAAACAGGTCAAAATAAGGAGGGGTGGTTACAACATAGATAGTGATTCCGATCTCATTTCTTATTACTTAATAGCGTATTGGATATTATAGATGATGAAGGCTTCGCCTTATAAGCGGTTGAATATCGACCGGAAATTGATTGGGATATTATCACTTTTTGCCGTTCTGGGAACCTGCCTTGTTATAATTATCGTCGTTGCTACTAACAGCCTGTCTGCGTTACGATCGTACAGTACCATGCAAACGCATTGGACAGAGCATCGTAAAGAAGTGACGTATCAGATCATAAAGTACGTCGAAACAGGAGCCCAGACCCATTTAGATAAGTACCGTGATGGAATGGCCCTTATAAAAAATGTAACGGATGTACGGGCCGAGCTTTTTAAGGATGATACCGATAGAGATGTCGTTCGAAACAATTTAATGAAAGCGCATCTGCTGCCAACCGAAATTGACGGCATGATCACCACCTTTAAACGGTTTAAAGGCTTCAGGGATTTCCAGATAGCGATTTACAATTGGCAAAAATCGGATAGTCTGATCTACCTGTATCAAACTATCATCAATCAGGTTAAGCCTTTCGGCAATGGAAATTCATCTCAGGCTGAGGTTGCTTCAACGGTGGCACGTATTGAAGCGATTGACCATGAACTTACACAGGTGCAGTATGATCTGGCAGCAGCCCTTACGCGGGGTACCGGCTTTCTGAACCGGGTCATATTTTGGGTAGCCTTTTCACTGGGAGGGCTTTTCTTGGTAATTTCTTCTATTCTGACCTTTCGGTTTTCAAAAAGCATTAAGGGATGGCATCGGCAAATGAGTATGAGTGAGCAGCGATACCGATCGCTTTTTGAACAAAACCCCTATGCCGTATTTTCATTGAATGAAAACGGGGAGGTCCATGAGGGAAACCAAACGTTTACCCAAATCTTTGGCAATACATATTTGAAACCCGGAACCACGCATCTTGCCGACTTGATTGCAGACCAACAAAATGAGGAGGTACACGCACTGTTGAAACGGGTACAACATGAAAAATCGCTGAGTTTTACGACAAGCTTCAGGAAAAACGCGACAGAAACATTGCAGCTACATGTGATGCTCATGCCTATATTTGTTGATGATAAAATAACCGGCATATTCGGTGTTGCTGAGGATGTTACGTACCAAAAAGAGGCAGAGAATAAAATAAAACAGCAGCTTGAGGAGAAAACGATATTGCTGGCCGAAATTCATCACCGGGTAAAAAACAACCTGGCCGTTATTTCCGGTCTTCTGGAATTGCAGCAAGATATGCTAACGCAGATACCGGCCATTGAAGCCCTCGAAGATGCAAAAGGGCGCATCAAAAGTATGGCTATGATTCATGAGCAAATTTATCAGAATGAAGATTTAGCCAACATTAATTTTGGGAATTATATTAAAGAGCTGAGTAGCAGAATTGCCGCTTCGTTTGATACTGCTGATAAAAGTATAATGCTCCACATCGATGCCGGGAATATTACGATAACACTCGACCAAATTATTCCCTGTGGGCTCATCCTTAACGAATTGATTTGTAATGCCTATAAATATGCTTTTGAGGGGCGAACAGAAGGCAATATATGGATTTCTGTAAAAAATGAAACGGGTAATCAAATCAGGTTGACTGTCGCTGATGATGGGGTGGGTATGCCTGAAAACTGGCAGGAGAATGATTCAAAAACACTGGGGCTCATGTTAGTTCAGATTTTGACAAGGCAACTTAACGGAACGTTCGCAATGAAAAA
>JAFGWN010000198.1 GCA_016937115.1 Balneolaceae bacterium
CCCGTAAGCCGGCCGGCACAGATTACAGTTCAGTTTAAAGACCGTGATTTTAATGATCGGGAGCTTGAGGTGGATGGTCATGTGGCCCGGGTGATTCAGCATGAAATTGACCACCTCGACGGCATACTTTTTATCGATCACCTTTCATTTTTTAAGCGAAAACTGCTCGCCTCTAAATTGAATGCGCTTGCCGAAGGAGAGAAAGAGATTGAATATCCTGTTGTTTCTAAAGTGAAAACTTAACACCGTTTCAATTTACTTGTGATGAGAATTGTGTTTATGGGATCGCCCGATTTTGCCATTCCGAGCCTGGAAGAATTGCATGCCTCTGATCATGAAATTGTGGCGGTCGTCAGCGGAAGAGACAAACGACGCGGCCGTGGGAGTGAAATATCACCCACGCCGGTAAAAGCCAGAGCCCTCGATTTGGGATTGCCTGTAATAGAAGTCGAAAATTTAAAAAGTATAGCTTTTCATAACGAACTAAAAGCAGTTGAGCCAGATCTGCTGGTGGTTGTAGCCTTTCGCATTCTGCCGCCGGAGGTACTCGAGATTCCTAAAAAAGGATCGGTAAATTTGCATGCTTCTTTACTTCCCAAATACAGGGGCGCCGCCCCTATCCACTGGGCGGTGATAAATGGAGAAGAAGAAACCGGCTGCAGCATATTCTTTCTTGATGAACAGGTCGATACCGGTAAAATAATTAACCGGCAAAAAACCGATATTGGTAAAAATGAAACGACCGGCGATGTGTATAACCGTCTCAAAAAAATGGGCAGTGACCTGTTGCTAAAATCGGTGAATGAGATTGCCGGTGACACATATTCAGCCAAAGAGCAGGATGATAGCAAAGCTACAAGCGCACCGAAGCTCTTCAAGGACGACTGCAGGATTGATTTTAATCAGCCTGCCCGGCAGGTGCACAACAAAATACGGGGGCTGAGTCCATTCCCAACAGCCTGGGCCGAACTGGATGATCTCAAATTTAATCTTTACCGATCTGAGGTGGGACCGGACATCTCACTTAAGCCCGGCCAACTACAAATGAAAAACGATGATTTGCTGGCGGGGTGCAATCCGGGTACGGTTATTCTCAAAAAAGTGCAGATACAGGGAAAGAAAAAGATGAGCGGCAAAGATTTTATGAACGGTTACAGCGGCACCGGATGGATTCATTAAAAAATTTTGTGTTTTTTCTTGAAAAAAGAAAAATATTTTAAATATACTGCCGTGGCAATTGCGCGTCTGCTTACTCTTAAATTAATTTTACACTTTTTATTTTATGGAATCCTCCCCTCTGCTAAAAGCTGCTAAAGAAGGCTTGCTTAACTCTGTAAAAAAACTTCATAAGGATGGAGTAGAACTTGACCAGACGACCAAAAATGGTTCAACGGCGTTAATATTTGCTGCCGAAAACAATAATGCTGATATGGTGAAGTATCTGGTGGAGAATGGGGCAGACGTCAACGCTTCTACCAAAATGGGAGGAACGGCATTAAACAAGGCAGCCGCAAATGGCAACGAGGAAATTGTTCAGTACTTGCTTGATCATGATGCCGAAGTCGGTGATCTCGCGCTGATATTTGCCGCCCGTGAAGGCCATCTTCCTGTGGTTGAACTTTTACTTGCTTATGGAGCTGATGTTAATGCGGCCCAGCGCTGGGGGCAGACAGCACTGATGCAGGCCTCACGCGAAGGTCATACCCCGGTGGTAAAAAAACTGCTCGATGAAGGAGCAAAAGTAAGGCTGAAAGATCGAAATGGAGAAACTGCGTTATCTATCGCTCTTGATAATGACCACATCGAAATTGTCCAACTGCTAAGGCAGGCCGGAGCCAAGCTGACAGAGAAGAAAGAAGAAGAAATTGTGCTGGATGATGAAGAGGAAGGTGACGAGCTTGATGACATCACTATTGACGAATTGGATGAAGTGCCAGAAGAAGATGTTGAGCTGGATGATGATTAGTAAAAGAGATTGGAAAAATTACTGTCTTTAAAGTCCTTTATTTAAGATATTAAGGCATCTTTTTATCACGCTTTTAACAACCATATATAGAACAATTTTAACTGAGGAGAGCTCTTATGGCTAAGATTAATGTAGGTATCAATGGATTTGGACGCATTGGAAGATTAGTGGCCCGGTCTATTTTGGCTTATCACGCAGACGAAATTAATATTGTGGGCATCAACGACCTGACCGATGCTCATACACTGGCGCATCTTTTTAAGCACGATTCGGTGCATGGCCTGTATGATGGTTCGGTTAGCGCCTCCGAAGATGCTATTACTATTGACGGAATGAAAATTGGCATTACATCCGAGAAAGATCCTGCGAAACTGAAGTGGGGTGAGCGTGGTGTTGATATTGTTGTGGAGTCTACTGGTTTTTTCCGCCATCGTAGTGATGCCGCCAAGCATTTAGAGGCCGGCGCTAAAAAAGTGATTATCTCGGCCCCTGCTAAAGGCGCTGATGTTAAAACGGTTGTACTGGGTGTGAATGACGAGGTAATTGGAAAAGATATTGAAATTTACTCCAACGCAAGCTGCACCACCAACTGTCTTGCACCAATGGTAAAAGTACTTGACGATGCCTTTGAACTCGAAAAAGGATTGATGACAACGGTACATGCATATACCGGGAACCAGCAAATTCTTGACGGCCCGCATTCCGACCTGCGGCGCGGTCGTGCAGCCGCTTACAACATTGTTCCAACCACAACCGGAGCGGCCAAAGCTGTTGGCCTTGTGTTGCCGCACTTAGATGGCAAACTCAACGGCAGCGCTGTGCGTGTTCCCGTCCCGGATGGATCGTTGACTGATCTTACCGCTGTTGTAGGCAAAGAGGTTTCGAGGGAAGAAGTTATCGGCGCTTTTAAAGATGCTGCTGCGGGTGATATGAAAGGAATTCTGCAATATTCGGATGATGAGCTGGTTTCTACTGATATTTTGGGAAATCCGCACTCTTGTATTTTCGACAGTAAGATGACAACGACCGATGGTAACCTTGTTAAAATATTTGCCTGGTACGATAATGAAGCAGGGTACTCGGCCCGAACCGCGGATTTGATCACCAGAATTGCGTAAATAAGTTCTGGAAAATAATAGCAGCTAAAGGCTCCACGTAAATGTGGAGCCTTTTTTATATGACCAAACTCTATTTTTTATGCTCGTAGTTTATCTGGGCATAATTCACCGCAGCAACTAAAGCAACACCTCCTACAATATTGCCCAGCAGGGTAGGGATAAAGAAACGAAATGTGAAGTCGTATAACGAAATTTGATTTGCCAGAACGCCGTAAAACCCGTCGACTGACCCGGCAATGATATGGGACAGTTCACCCAGCCCGATAATATAGGTGATAATAATGATCACCCAGATGCGTGCTTGTTCAGCAAATGGAAGCAGCCAGATGATTAGCGCAATGAGCCAGCCGGCAAAAATAGCACGGAAAAAAGTTACGTTGAACCCGCTGGATACAATACTCTTGGCAATTTTATTGAACTCGGCATACGTCTCAGGTTCAAAAATAGAGATGCTCGAAATGGAAAGTGCAAACAAAAACGTACCCAGCACATTGGCAATAAAAACGATGCTCCAGAGCCGGAGCGTTTTCTTTAATACATCAAAAGTTTTGTTTTCGAGCAGTTGAAGAACGGGCGTCAGCGTATTTTCGGTAAACAGTTGCTGGCGGCCGAGAATAACGATGAGGAAACCGATACTGTATCCGAACTTTGTAATCAATGGAGTCCAGTCGGTATCGGGCAGGTAATTTCCCAGCAGCGCTTGCGCTATCAGCGAAAAGCCCATTGAAAGCCCTGCGGCCAAACCCGACCAGGCAAGGGCCGATACCGGACGTTCCAGTTCATGAGCTCCTTCACGCCGGATCGCTTCAAAAATAACCAGCGCCTTGGGTGAAGAACGCTTTGCTGCTTCTTTTTGAGAATCACTCATATATTAAAATTCTTTGTAGAATGTATACCGTATAGCATGATACTTAAAATTAGTTGTCATAGGAACAGTTTTAACTGAAATTACGGGTATATAATTCTCACTCTTCCAGCAGCATGGCATACGCCTGTTCCAGCAGTGCTTCTTTTTCATCTAAATGGAGGGGCAGCGGCAGTTGCGCCAATCCCAGTATTCGCCGCATAATTTCGATACCGGCATACTGCTGGTACAGCATATCGGAGAAGGTCGGCGGTTTTTTATAATGATCTGATATGCTATCGATTATTTCTTTGGGCTGTTGCGCCATCAGCAGGTGAGCATAAAATACGCCCAGATCAAATTCGGCATCGCCGAAGAAACAGAACTCCGGGTCGATCACTTTTATGCCGTCTGCCGTGTGTATAAAACTACCCGGGTAGTAATCACCCTGCAGCAGTGTTTCTCCGTTTTGCAGATAGCGATACTGCAGAAATGCCACTTGCTCCATCAGCTCCTTGTCAGTGCGGTATTTGTCCCTCAGATCGGCCAGTCCCGGGGTGATGTCATCCAGATTAAGTCCATTATCGTCTACAAAAGGAAACCGGAAAATGTGCTCGGCATTTAGCTTGCGCATACCTCTGTTCTCAATATAGAAATCGCAGGTAGCCTGGGTGAAATTCTGATGCAGGGCCGATAAGTAATCCATCAGTGCGGCCAATACATTTTCATCCATACTATTTTCTTTTTTATAGAGATAGGTGAGATCCGTGCCTTCCCCTAAATCTTCCAGCATCAGAATGTGAGCATCAGGATCGGCATTGAGCAGTTCCGGCGAAAAAGAAGCAATGGTATCATTCGCACCGGCCTCCTGAAAGTACGCTCCTTCAATATTGCCACGCTCGGCCGGGGCGGGGATATCGGGATATTTCTCGACCCACGGACGCGACTGCTTGATAATATACGATTTGCCATTGGTGAGGTGTACCCGCACTACCTTGTTCATGGTGTCTTCACCGGCGTTTTCAATGGAGGTAATATCGGTTTCACTATCAATCCATTCCTGGTAGGAAAGATAATCTTTCAGCGCGTTGGGTTTTTCGGGATCGAGAAAAAAAGCGTGTGGATGTGTATTTCTAAATTTTGTAGCCAGGTTCATATAAGGTCACGATTTAGTTTAGCGTTGCTTCCAGGTTTTGTTCAAAAGTGAGCATATTAAATTACTTTTAATAAACTATTTGATAAAGAAGAAACCAAAGGGAATTGATATGAGGGTAATTGTTGTTAAAATATCTCGTGCATATGTATTCAAAGTGATATGCCAACTGGAACAGCAACTACGACCCAAAGTGTGATGATAGATTGGAAACAGGTAAAAGAATATGCAAACAACGGCGGGCCGGAGCCGCCCAAACGAGTGGAAAAATCTGAAGCGGAGTGGAAGCAGGAGCTAACGGACGAGCAGTTTCAAATCACCCGCAAGCACGGCACCGAGCGGGCTTTTTCGGGTGAATACTGTGAGGCGCATCAGCCGGGACTGTATGGTTGCGCCTGTTGTGGCACCGAGCTGTTTGATTCTACCGAGAAGTTTGAATCGGGTTCGGGATGGCCCAGCTTTACTGAACCGGTGCAGGAGAATGTGATTAAGTATGAGAAAGATAACAGCCTGATGATGCGCCGTATCGAGGTACTTTGCAGCGTGTGTGATGCACATTTAGGGCACGTTTTCCCCGACGGACCCGAACCGACCGGTTTGCGATACTGCATCAATTCGGCATCGCTGGAACTTGTTGAAGAGGCGAAGGAAAAAGAATAGATTGTTTAAATGAAGTCTATTTTAAAAGTGGCCCCATCTATATAATACGTGCTTGTCGTTCTGAGCGCAATGAGTCTCCATAAAGACGAATGAAGTCGAAGAATCTCCATTATTAAAACTATAATTGTTTTAGGCAGATCCTTCGTTTTTGTCCCGCCCATAAAGGATATGACCGGGACTGCACTCAGGATGACAAGAGTGAATTACCGAATCTCATAACTGGAAGTGATCTCCGATCCCTTCTCCAGGGCTTTGGAAACCGAGCAGTATTTGTTGAGCGAAAGATCGATCGCCCGTTTCACTTTCTTTTCGTCCAGGTTGCCGGTAAAGATGAACTTCAGATGAATGGTTTTGAACTCCGAGTAGGTACCGGTGCTCTGCTTGTCGCCGTTTACCTCAACTTGCAAGTCTTCAAGCGACTGCTTCTGTTTTTCCAGGATACCCATGATGTCGATGGCACTGCATCCACCGATGCCCGCCAGTAGCAATTGCAGCGGGCTGAAGCCGCCTTGCAGCCCGCCAATTTGCGTATTGCCATCCATGCGTATTTTGCCACCCTGTTCATTGACGGCTTCCATGTGCATCTTCTTTTCCAGTTTCTGTACAGTAATATTCATAAAAATGGTATCAGATTGATTAAGAATGTAAACGAGAAAGTAAGCAAAATCGGCTCCGCGATAAAGAGTGTTAGGATAAGGTAGGTTTTACTTTCAAATTCTATCTCATCGAAAAATGATTCCCGTACTTGTTTTCCTCACCACATCTTATAACTTTCTTATACTATTAAATGAGGAACATGTGCTTCCTCATTCGGGAAATACCTTGTGTCTGAAGTTACGCTAAGAAAACGAAAAGAGGAAGTTGTTATGAAATATCCCATCATTTTACTGGTTATCATGCTGTTTGTAAGCTGCGTTCAGAAGAAGCGGTCCGATCTTGAATCTCATACGAACGTGCCGGAGCCGGATCACACTTTAAACGCCAACCAAACGCACAACCGGTGGAGCAGTACTATTGAACCGGTCTTGCGGGTGCAATCCGGTGCGGTGATAGAAGTGGCGACCGAAGAAGCTTCCGATCGGCAGCTGGATGTCAATTCTACAGTAGAAGACCTGAAGAATTTGAGCTTCGATCCCATTCATCCGCTAACCGGACCGGTGTACGTGGAAAACGCCGAGCCGGGCGACGTACTCAAAGTAA
>JAFGWN010000199.1 GCA_016937115.1 Balneolaceae bacterium
GAATTGGGCATTGGCTATCATCTGCTTGGTGAGTATGAAAAGGCCGTTCGGGTACTAAAAAAGGCGGTCCGGCTGACACCGGGAAACCATCAAATACACTTTAACCTTGGCAACAGTTTTTTTGAATTGCAAAAGATGGAACAAGCCGTCCATCATCTTATGAACGCCATTGATATTAAAGCCGATTATGTGCCGGCCATCAATAACCTGGCGGATATTTATGAGCAGGCCGGCGAAACCGAGCGGGCCGGTGAGCTATTTTTGTATATCACCAATATTAACCCGGATGACCCCATGGGCTATTTTAACCTCGGTAATTTCTACCTTCGCCAGAACGATACGGTTAAAGCTGGAAAACAATACCAGAAAGCCATCGAATTAGACCCGGATTTCTATGAGGCGTATAATAACATTGGGTTTATCCTGAAGCATCTGGGGCGGTACAAAGACGCGATTCCCTACTACGAACAATGCCTGGCCATAAAATCAGACTTCGAGCCCGCTAAACGTGATCTAATGGCTTGCAAGACCAAATTGCAAAAAAGCAGCAATTAGTATCTTCATGAAGTGATATCTTCCTAAAAGCAGATCTCAATTTTTAGTATTGAATTCACTTTGCCCGCTTAATGATTTATGCAAAACCTGTTTATATAAAAAAAGAATCGCTGCAAGTGCCTGGTTTTGCGCTGATGCATCAGCATTTTCATCGCGAGATAAATTAGCCAGGTATTCAGATATGTCATTTCCGGATAGCCGACCGAAAGAATTTAACTCCTGAAAACGGATATAATGCCTAATCCATTTTTCGTAAGCTTGCTCGGTGTAGTAATCGTAGCCAGTCTTTCTGATTTCAGATCGTACCAGCGAAAGAAGCCTTGATTGTGTCATCATTAACATTTTTTGTTTTCTTTCTTATAAGACAACCTCCCACACCATTCCTTACAGGTTTTTTTGATATCTGTTATCTACATAAATGCTTTACTTCGTTTTTTTACACGCATCTAATACGATCACTGAGGAACTGAATAGAGTTCTACATCTCAAAAAATGTTACCTTGCCTTTATTCTTATAACTCTATAACACAAGGCATATTAGAATCGGAACGAATGTAAGTCATGCGATGAAATAACCACCTTTCTTTTCTGCGTCCCGCAACTTATTGAATAATCCCTTCGTACAGTAGCGCAGATAATCAACGCTTTTCAACTTTTTTAAAAAATAACGGGTTTGGGATTATGAAACGTATAATACATTTTTTGGCGATTTTAGCCGTAGGCTCACTTGCTGTATTTAATTATTCCTGCAGTTCAGAAACGCAATCAAAAAATATAAGTGGTGAGGATTCTACTGCGTCCATTCCGGTAGAAATAGCATCGGCAGTACGGGGGCCCATTGCAGCCTATTATTCCACGACGGCTACCCTTGAAGCTGAAGAAGAAGCTATGGTAGTAGCCAAGGTTCAGGGTATTGTAAAGGACCTCGAGGTTGAAGAAGGTGATTACATCAAAGCCGGAGAAGTGATGGCCCTGCTGGAAGATGAACAGCTTGCCATTGAAGCCTCCCGTGCCAAAGCCACTATGGATCGGCTGTATAATGAGTTTCAGCGAAACAAAGAACTCTACGATCGAAAACTAATCAGTGCTGAGCAGTTCGAGAATTCAAAATTTGAATATGAATCCCAGAAGGCCGTATATGATCTTGCCCAACTTAACGTAGACTACGCCCAAATTACGGCGCCTATCAGCGGCATTGTATCGCAGCGACTTATTAAAGTAGGCAATATGATAAATGCCAACCAAGAAGTTTTTAAAGTTACTGACTTCAATCCGCTGCTTGCTGTTTTACATGTGCCTGAGCATGAAATGAACAAGCTTAAAAAGAATCAAAAAGCTGTGCTTCAGGTAGATGCCATCAGCAATAAAACATTTGAAGGACGAGTCCTTCGTATCAGTCCTGTTGTAAATCCCGAAAGCGGGACGTTCAAAGTGACTATCACCATCCAGGATGCCTCCCGTCAATTGAAGCCTGGTATGTTTGGTCGCATTCGTATTGTATATGATACCCGCGAAAACGCATTGATGATTCCCAAAGAAGCCGTCTTGACGGAAGACGGGATAAATAGTGTATATATCGTTAATAAAGACCTTGTGTTTAGGCGAACGATTCAAACGGGGTATGTAAATGGCTCAAACATTGAGATTATAGAAGGGTTGGCAGACGGAGATTCTGTTGTGACAATCGGCCAAAGCAGCCTACAAGACAGTACGGTCGTACAGATCGTTTCATATTAATACACCTACTTTCGAAAACCAACAAATCAGACCACCAGGGATATGAAACTTATTGACTTTTCTATACGCCGGAAGGTGACCATTGCGATGTTTACAATCGGGATCCTGTTATTTGGGTTTGTATCACTCAGCCGCTTGAAAATCAACCTGCTGCCGGAACTTAGTTATCCCACGCTAACGATACGTACTGAATACACCGGCGCCGCCCCTGCAGAAGTTGAAAACCTGATCAGCAAACCAGTTGAAGAAGCACTTGGTGTTGTAAAGAATGTAGAACAGGTGCGTTCAATCTCACGGTCAGGCCAGTCGGATGTAACCCTGGAATTTGCCTGGGGTACCGACATGGACTTCGCAAGTATTGACGTGCGTGAAAAACTGGATGCCCTCCAATTGCCACTCGAAGCAGGGCGCCCCGTCATCCTGCGGTTTGATCCTACTCTCGATCCCATCATGAGGTACGCCTTTTACATTGATAATAATGAAGGCGAACAAACCGAGCGGGTTGACTATGTTTCGGATGAAGAAACACAAGATTTAAGCATCAACAACCTAAAAAAACTACGCCGGTTTGCCGATGAACAACTTAAAAAAGAGCTGGAATCTTCGGCGGGCATAGCCTCCATTAAAATAAGCGGTGGCCTTGAAGAAGAGATCCAGGTCGCGATTGATGAGGAACGTCTCTCCTACCTGGGAATTTCAATGGATCGTATTACCCAGATTCTGAGAGCAGAAAACATAAACCTTTCAGGCGGCAAGCTTGAAGAAGGATCTCAACAGTACCTCGTCCGTACGCTGAATCAATTTCAAACAGTCGATCAAATACAAAACGTTGTTGTTTTGGCTGAAGGTGAATCACCTGTTTACCTAAAGGATATTGCTCAGGTATCCCAAGGCTATAAAGAGCGGGAGGCAATTACGCGATTAAATGGACAAGAAGCGGTTGAGATAGCAATTTATAAAGAAGGCGATGCTAATACAGTAAATGTGGCTAACGGCGTTGCTGCAAAAATTGAAAATTTTAAACGGAAACTTCCGGAAGGAACTTCCATATCGAAGGTATACGACCAATCCACATTTATTGCTTCCGCCGTAGATGAAGTCGTTAATGCCGGAATTATAGGCGGTATTTTGGCTGTCATCGTCCTATTCTTGTTTTTGCGTAATTTTTGGACTACGGTTATTATCTCACTTTCCATTCCTGTTTCGGTCATCGCTACGTTTAACCTGATGTACGGAAATGACATTACCCTGAATATTATGTCGCTGGGTGGTATTGCGCTGGGGATCGGTCTTCTGGTTGATAACTCCATTGTAGTGCTTGAAAATATATCGCGGCACCGCGCAATGGGTAAAGATCCCTTGCAAGCCGCCAAAGAAGGAGCCGGTGAAGTGGGAACCGCCGTAATTGCCTCTACCCTGACAACCATTGCCGTGTTTTTTCCTCTGGTGTTTGTGCAGGGTATTGCCGGACAATTGTTCCGCGACCAGGCCCTGACGGTTACATTCTCCCTGCTGGCATCCCTTTTAGTTGCGGTCACCCTTATTCCAATGCTTTCATCACTGGCCGGCCGGAAATCACAGCCCGTTGAAGATCCGGTACTTAAAGAACCGCGTACCAAAATAGGACGCGGATTACGTTCTGCCCGGCTGTTCCTATTTGTGAAGGTTCCGACGGCCATCGCTCGCTTTTTTCGCAGAATCATTCGGGGAATAACCAAAGGAATCATGTTTATACTGAATCCTATTCTTAACGGATTTGAAAAAAGCTATTTGGGGATTGAAGACCGCTATCCAAAATTATTGAAAACCGCTATAGAACGCCGGTATCTTATTGTCAGCTCCGCCTTCTTGATCTTGCTGGCATCTCTGTTACTGGTCCCACGCCTCGGAACGGAATTAATTCCCTCCCTTTCACAAGGTGAATTCAATGTAGAATTCCAACTGCCACCCGGTACACCTATCGAAAAAACGGATCAGGCTTTACTCGCCATACAACGCGCCGCTTACCGACAGCCATCCATTACTTCATCCTTTGCGGTAGCAGGTTCTGGAAACCAGATGGATGCCAACCCGACCCAGGGCGGTGAAAACTGGGGTGAACTGAGCGTAATACTTACTTCAGGCGCGGGAAGCGATGAAGAAGAGCAAACCATGGAAGAACTTAGAAATGACCTGCACCGCATACCCGGACTACAATACAAATTCTCCCGGCCTGCCCTGTTTACGTTTAAAACACCTATCGAAATTGAAGTATCCGGTTATGATCTCAACAACCTTAAAAAAGTGAGTGATCAACTGGCCCTGAAGATGAGCCAAAATGATCGATTCGCCGACGTAAAGTCAACCATGGAACGCGGCAGTCCCGAAATTCAGATTGTATTTGACCGTGAACGGGCAGCAGGATTAGGACTCCAGGTTTATGAAGTCGCTGATATGGTGGTGAGCAAAGTACGGGGCGACGTGGCGACACAGTATTCCTGGCGTGACCAAAAAATTGATGTATTAGTTCGAGCACGCGAAGAAGACCGTGCATCGGTAGATAAAATTCGCAATTTGATCATTAATCCAAACAGCAGCCAACCTGTAACCCTTGCCAGCATTGCCGATATCAAAGTTGCCACGGGTGCGAGTGAAATCCGACGCGTTGCTCAACAGCGGGTAGCTCTTGTTACGGCCAACCTTGGTTACGGTGATCTGGGAACCGCCGCTGAAGAAATACAGCAAATTATTGACGATACTGCAATTCCTCCCGGACTTACAGCACGCATCGCCGGACAGAATGAAGAGATGGCCGATTCATTCCAATCACTTTTATTTGCCTTGTCACTGGCTGTATTTCTGGTTTACCTGGTAATGGCGTCGCAGTTCGAATCACTGCTACACCCATTTATTATCTTATTTACCATTCCCCTGGCGTTGGTTGGTGTTATCCTCGGACTCTGGATTACCGGTTCCTCCATCAGTGTTGTTGTATTTATAGGCTTGATTTTGCTGGCCGGTATTGTTGTAAATAATGCCATCGTTCTTATCGATTTAATCAACCAACTGCGGGCTGATGGAATGGAAAAGACCCAGGCTATCCTTGAAGGTGGGAAATCGCGGCTTCGCCCTATTCTTATGACTACACTCACAACCACCCTTGGACTTTTACCCCTGGCTATTGGCTTTGGCGACGGGGCCGAACTACGTGCTCCCATGGCCATAACGGTTATTTTTGGGCTTGTGGTCTCAACCCTGCTGACCTTAGTAGTAATTCCCGCGATGTATGCCATTATGGATCGTAAGACCTATAATACCACCGTTGCTAAAACTAATGAGGTGATCTGATATGAATATCACCCGACTCTCTTTACAGCGTCCTGTTACTACCATTATGATCTTTATCAGTTTTGTGGTAATCGGTCTCATCTCAAGCCGATTGGTGCCACTGGAATATTTCCCCGACATCTCATTTCCCGGGGCTTATGTTTCAATTCCCTACAATAATTCAACGCCCCAAGAAATTGAGCGTAACATTACCCGGCCGGTTGAAGAAGCGATTTCTACGATAAGCGGACTTGAAGAGATAAGCTCAACTTCCAGCGAAGATCAGGCTGGTATTTTCGTACGCTTTAAAATGGGCTCCGACATCGGGCTTAAAGCCATGGAGGTAAAAGAAAAAATCGATGGCGTCCGCAACCAGCTGCCCGATGATATGGAACGGGTGTTTATCAATAAATTCTCGGCGCAGGATAACCCCATGATGAACCTGCGTATTTCCAGCGAGCGGGACCTTTCGAATGCCTATGACCTGCTTGATCGCAATCTCAAACAGCGGATTGAACGCATAAACGGCGTTGCCAAAGTAGATCTTTATGGTGTGGACAAAAAACAGATTCGGATAGAACTTATCCCTGAACGGCTTGAGGCCCATCAGGTTAATATCAACGAGTTGGGACGGCGGCTACAGCAAAGCAACTTCTCAATGACAGCCGGCAAGGTAGATGAGTCCGGCAAACGGTACACCGTGCGGCCCATTGGCGAAATAACTACCGCCGCCGAGTTTGAAGAGCTTGTCATCGGCCCAAATAATCTTCGGGTGAAAGATATTGCAACCGTAGCCTATGGTACCCCGGAACGAAACTATGGGCGCCACTTGGATCAAAAATATGCCATTGGCCTCGATGTATTCAAGGAATCGGGAGGCAATACGGTGGAAGTTGGCAACAGGGTAATTGAAGAGATTGATGCCATTAATAAACTCCCTGAAATGCGGGGAATCAACATTTATGAAATGAATAACCAGGCAACCGGTATCATCAGTTCACTGGCCGAACTACTTAATGCGGGATTGCTCGGCGGCCTGTTCTCTATTCTCATTCTCTTTTTCTTCCTTCGGCAAATCAGCACTACTCTCATTGTCGCTTTGGCTGTTCCTTTTTCACTTATTGTTACACTGGGCATGCTCTATTTCCTCGATCTTTCACTAAACATTCTATCCATGATGGGTCTTATGCTGGCTATTGGTATGCTGGTAGATAATGCGGTGGTGGTAACGGAAAGTATTCATCAGAACCAGAACAAGATGAAAGATCCCAAAAAGGCAACAATTATGGGTGTTAAACAAGTCGGTATGGCAGTAACAGCCGGAACGTTAACAACCATCATCGTTTTTCTGCCGAATATTGTGAGCGAGCTTTCCATGATAGCCGTTCAACTGTATCATGTTGCTATCAGCATTATCATTGCACTGGTAGCTTCCCTGCTTATTTCACTGACGATTATTCCCTTATTGACATCACGCATCAAACCGCCTAAAAAGAAATCAAAAAAAAGGTTTATTGATAAACTTGAGGTATGGTACGGCAATCTGCTATCCTGGCTGATGGAGCATCGCTATACTTCTTCAACGCTTATCTTTGGGACGTTTTTTAGCGTGATTGTTCCGTTAAGTTTTATAAGTGTTGATATGTTTCCCAATGAAGCTTCTCGAGAACTTTACCTGCATTATAATTTAAATGACACCTACACTTTGGAGCGGGTTGAGCAGTCTGTTGATGTCATCGAAGATTATCTGTATACCAATAAAGATAAGTTCGAAATTGAGTCGGTTTACAGTTATTACCAGGGAGAGTATGCCCAGTCAACTATCATTCTTACGGATGATGATGACGCTGAAAAAGACGTCACGCTTATCAAAAAAGAAATTGAGGAAAACCTGCCGCTTATTACCACGGGCTCTCCATCTTTCGAATTTAGAAGCCAGAATAACAGCGAGCAGGTTCGGGTATTTGTTATCGGTGAGTCATCTGAAGTTTTAACGGATCTATCAGAAGAAGTAATTCGTCGGCTGGACGACACGCCCGGTTTTGCCGATGTACGCTCTGAAGCCGAGGCGGGTACCGAAGAAGTGCAATTAGTCGTTGACCGACAGCGGGCGCAAAATTTTGGGTTATCAAGTGAGCAAATTGCCGGGATGGTCTCCAATACCATGCGGGGGATGAATCTGCGCAGAGTGCGTGGACAAAACGGTGAAATTGACGTAGTGCTGGCTATGCAGGATTCAGATCGTCAAACGCTGGATAACCTGAAAGATTTACCTATTAATATCGGCAATGATCAAACGGTAAAACTTGCTTCTCTTGCCGACCTTAAGATCCGTCAAGGGCCACGTACCATTCAGCGGCAGGATCGCCGGACATCCCTTGGCGTAACGATCAACCTTGAGGACACAAATATGGAGGAGGCCCGTGGCAAAATTGCTAATGTTATGGATCAAATTAACTATCCTGCAGGATATGGCTGGAGCTACGGGCGCAGCTTTGACGATGATCAAGAAGCCATGGATGAAATGATAATAAATATGCTACTGGCCATGTTTCTTATCTACCTGGTAATGGCTTCGCTCTTTGAATCAGTGCTGTTCCCATCCAGTATCATTACTTCTATTTTCTTTGGAATTATTGGCGTGCTTTGGTTTTTCTTCCTTACCGGTACTACGTTCTCATTCATGGCTATGATCGGCATACTCATTCTAATGGGAATTGTGGTGAATAACGGCATTGTACTGATTGATCATATCAGCCAGTTGAGAAATGAAGGTTATTCCCGGACCGATGCCATTATAAAAGGGGGCCGTGATCGCATGCGTCCCATTCTTATGACGGCGGGAACAACAGTGCTTGGCCTGATCCCCCTCTGCATTGGAACTACACAAATTGGTGGCGACGGGCCACCCTACTTCCCGATGGCGCGGGCTATTGTTGGTGGCCTGATATTCTCGACCGTCATTACCCTCGTTATTCTTCCCTCTATCTATATTATCCTGGATGATATCAAACGTTGGTCCGCCAGAATTTTACATCGATCCCGGAATTAATATCTGTACCTTTTATCTATCAGCTGTAAACCTTCAACTTGGTTCTTATTATAAGCAATCATAATTACTTTGGCTGATCCCAATATTTACAGCAAAGACTTATCAGCGATCATCCGAACTAAGCATAGGATAAAGTGAGGTTGCAATAAGACCAAAGAAGAAACCCACACCAGTTGCGATGTAAAAGGGCTTAAAACTTAGCTGCGGTAAACTAATGCCGAGATCTACTCCCAGTTTGGGGCAAAGCTCGGGTTAACAAGCCGCATCGACTTTTCGAGCATATCAATCTGCTCGAATTCTTCATCGGTCAGCTCAAAATCAAAGACATTAAAGTTTTCTTCCAGGTGCTGTCGGGAAGATCCTTTGGGTATCGCAACTACATTCTCCTGTTCAATGAGCCAACGCAGTGCTATCTGTGATGCTGACTTGTCGTATTTTTCGCCAATTTGACGTAAATCATCATTTTCGGTGACTTTCCCTTGCGCTAATGGACTATATGCTGTTAACATAATATCGTTTTCGATGGCGTAGTCGAGAATATCAAGCTGATCGATAAATGGATGAAATTCAACCTGGTTACAAAATATCGGCGCCCGTATTTCTTCATTCGCTTTTTGTAACAGACTCAATGGAAAGTTGCTAACACCAATGTTCATGGCCTTTCCCTGATCGCGCAATACTAACATGGCTTCAATGGTATCCCGCAGATCGTACTGATCATTGGGCCAGTGAATCATGAGAAGATCAACGTATGGCGTCTCTAAATTACGCAGGCTGTCTTCGGTCGTTTGCAACACATCATCCGGGCTGAGATTAGTGTGCCAAATTTTTGTTGAAAGGAAAATATCTTCTCTGGGCACGGTAGAAATACTCATCGCCTCTCCTATTTCCCGCTCATTTTTGTACATTTGTGCAGTATCAATATGCCGGTATCCAATATCCAGCGCCATCCGCACTGCTTTTGTACATTCTCTATCATGAAGTTTATACGTCCCCAGACCTATCTCTGGAACATCAATCCCTTGAATATTTTTATATTGCATGAAGTATTATAGAACTATTAGTTTTTGAGTTATGAATTTACTTAACATTTTCTTTGGGGAAAGTCGTTCAAAATAAATGATTAGAAGGGGCTATCAAAGTAAATCAGTCTTTATTTCTGTCACGTAACTTTTTAATCGCATATCCACCGCCTAAGGCGGCAAGGATTCCCAAACCTCCATCGATGGGCGTCTGTTCAGGATCACCAGGAAGGCCGGGCTGGCCAAAAATAATTAAGGGCACAAAAAACAAAAACAGTAGTATGCCCAAAACAATTTTTTGCATCATTGAAAAGGATAAACATTTCATCTCAGGTACATTTTAAACCTATTTAAATTTTTACGCTTTAAAAAATTATTTCACCAGCGTCATCTTGCGGGTTATAACGGTTCCGCCGGCTTCTACTTTGCAGATATATATGCCACTGGGCATATTGGCCGGGGCATTCCACACAAGCGGATGATCTTGCCCGGCATCCATCATCTCGTCTTTCATTGTGGCTACTTTTTGGCCTACAATATTCCATATCGTAACCTTCACGTGCATTCGTTCTTCCAGGTCCAAATCCATTCTGGTTTGATTATTAAATGGATTGGGATAGTTGGGACTTAATACAACCGGCTTCTGCATAGGCTCCGGTTCGGCTTGTACCTGCTCTGATTTTACTACCTTAAGCTCAAATCGTCCTGTATTTTCGCTCGTTTTGGCGTCGCTTAAAACCGGAGAGGGTTTATTTTGGGTATCCCCCTGCCGATCGCCGCCCCCCTGTGCAAGAGTAATTTGGTACTCTTCCCGGGTTCTCATATCGATCTGCTGTCCGGTCGCGCTGTCAATTAAATAAAGTTCTAAATCTTCAGGAAGTTGATTTGGTAAACTCCAACTAAAAATATAACCGCCGCTCTGTGGTATATTATAACCAAGAGGAACCCTTAATTCTTCTCCTGCTTCCAGTGAATTGACAGATGGCAGCACATTCTTAGCCAGTCGTGCGTTATCGCCTATCGTACTGAAAAAGTTGATGGAGTTAGCATTCAACGAGAATAATTTATAGGCATCATAGCGATCTTCGCCGACAGTTCCATTTTCGCTGAACTCCACCTCATAGGTATCAAATTTATCGCCGTCGCCCAGGTATATTTCAACGTTCATGGCAGGCTCAGAATCATTGGGCTGCCCATAGAACTGGCTACCGCTGTTGGCCGCCAGGTTACTGCGGTCAAAACTGACATTGCCGGAAACACCGGCCGCGGTATAACGGACAAAAAATGCCTGGAAAGGCGCTAATTGATCACCATCTGATAAATCTACATAGCCCCCGTTTCCACTCCCCGCATCATGATCCCAAACCGATATATTCATATTTACACTGGGATCAACAGCTTCTAATGCATCAAGAATAGCCGTTACCGAAACATCGGTACCATACGGGTTACCCAGCAAATTATATCCCTCATTATTATCTATACTCCCGCTGCCATCATTATCACTGGCACTTACCGCTACGCTAACCGGGCTGCTGTTTTCTGCGTTGCTGGTATTAACCACTTTCGGAAACCCACCCTGTATGCCGGCAGTTCTAAAATCATCATCTTCGTACACATAGATGATGTAACCCCTTCCGGGTTCCATCGTATTGCTCATGTCACCAATGGCCCCATACGTCCCCCCGCTGCTCTCCTGCCAGTTATATAGATTGACAGCTCCTGCAGGTGCATCAGAGCCGATAATACCCTGCGTCCAAAGATCAGTAAAAAGATCATCAAAGGTTGTATTTTGTGTGGGTGTAGCTACAAACCGCCAGCCCTCATTACCGCGTATTCCAATAGCGTAAGCTGAACCAAAAGGAGTGCCATCGACCTGTGTTCCGGGTGAAAACGGAGAACTATCGTTACCACTATCAGCCGTCGTATGGGCCTCAAAACTTCCCGTAAGATCCGGGTTCCGGGTAATAGATTCACCGCTTACCGATCCGCTGTAGGTAACGCTTGCAATGGTATTATTATCGGCATCCATCAAAATAATATCATCTCCGCCATTATTTAGTCCCAATGATCCCGCCGAAAAAAGGTATGCGCCGCCAAAACTTGTTCCCTCGGCAGGATCAGCAAAAACTACAAAAGCACTATTAGCAGGAATAACTGTCCCTGCCGGAAAGGTATATTTCACTCCCGCTCCATCAGAAAGCGTCCAGCTACTAATATCCAGATCGCTGCTGCTGTTATTTACAAGTTCCACGAATTCATCATCGGAAGTTGATATAGTTCCATCCCCATTTGCATCGCCAGCAGGATCATACAATATTTCATTGATGACGATATCGGGAGCATCGTCATCTGTAATGGTTAAACTTAGTTCTTCAGGATGAATGATGGCCCCATTCGTATTATTTTGAAGCTGGAAAACGGCTATTTCATCCCCCTCAAAATTGGAATCATCGGTCAGGGTTACCGTCACATTCCTTGTGGCTCCGCTTGCATCACTGCTGGTAAAGCTCACCGTCTGGGTTGAATAATTATCAATATCTGATACATCGGCAGCGCTCGAACTACCAAGAAATGCTATATCCACACTAACCGCAGTGCCGTTGGCCTCAACTAATTCAACGGTAAGCGTGGTTGACCCCCCGTTTTCAGCTACTGTTGCGTCGGCAGCAGTAAAAGCCACCGTGGGCGGATTAACTAAAACAAAATTGGTATCGTCAAAAGGCTGTATTTGCCCCGATTGATCTCCGGATCCGTTTACCTGCTCCCAGTTATCATCCGTAGCTGTCTCGCCATTGATAAGGTTTAGCTCTGTCCGGTATCCGTTAGGCGTATTTCCACTGCGGTTTCCAACATATTCAGCAACATCAATATTATCTGAAAGCAGAATGGCGGTTGAACCTTGCGTAAGCCCCGTGTTGTTCAGCGTGCCTTCCGGACCATTATATTCATCAGAAGCTGTAGCAACTGCCCCTAAAAAAGGGGTATTGGGGTTGTTTTTATCGGCTCCCATATAAGCATAAATAACATCGCCCGAACCGGATAAATTCATATTGGCATCATTTATGATAGCACCGATATTAACCGAAGGAGTTCCTTCAACGTCACTAAACACAAGCACGGTGCCGGCAGATGTACCACCGGTTGGGGCGACCCAGGTAAAATCTCCTCCGGAACCAGAAAAAGAACTGCCATCCCATTCCTGGCTGCTAAAATGAATTTCATCTCCTACCGAATAATCAACAAATAAGACGACTGCGAATCCATCACCAGGTCCATCGGCATTATATCCTGTAAAGGCAACATCACCGGCGGACTGAGACACACCAATAGAGGGCACCATTAGAAAGGCGAAAATAAAAACCAGATATGTGAGAATTAAGGTCGGTAGCTTATTCTCCATAGGCTCCCTAAAGATTTTTGCTATAAGCGTAATTATAATTACGCTCTTTTGAGCCTGAAATCAAAATATTTAACGTTAATTTACTGGTATTAATCAACAAAGCGAGATGAA
>JAFGWN010000200.1 GCA_016937115.1 Balneolaceae bacterium
AGCTTTTTGCGTTCTTCACCGCCAAAGAATTGATAAATTTCGGTATTGGGGTCTTTTTTCTTTTTGTCTCCTTTCTGCTTTTCGTAGTGATAGAATCCCTGCTCGTTTTTACGTCCTTTATATCCGGCATCAAACAGTTCCTGCGGTTTTTTGCTGGGTTCCATACCCCGGTCTCTGAACATAGGGTTAAGGACTTTGGTAATATGTGCAGCCACATCAATTCCAACTTCATCAAAAAGCGCAGCCGGGCCAACCGGGAAGCCAAACTGTTTCATATCATGGTCGAGTTGTTCAATAGAAATGCCTTCTTCGAGCAGCATCAACGCCTCGTTCATGAAAGGCGCCAGAATGCGTGTAGTGTAAAAACCGGGACCGTCATTGACTACAATCACATGCTTGCCCTGCGCAATGCCTACCTGTCGGGCGGTGGCGGTCACCCAGTCGGCCGTCTGCTCTGTTTTAATGATTTCAACCAGTGGCATTTTTTGTACAGGTGAAAAGTAGTGCATGCCCACCACCTGGTCGGGATGTTTTGAGGCTTCCGCAATTTTATGGATAGGGAGAGAGGACGTATTAGAGGCGAAAATAGAGTGTTTGGGTACAACTTCTTCCACCTCTTTGACGATCGATTTTTTGAGATCCAGGTCCTCAAACACGGCTTCGATGACGATATCCACATTTTTGAAACCGTCGTAGGAAGCGGTGGGTGTAACCCGGCTGATGATGCGGTCGCGCTCAAAAGAAGAAATAATTTTTTTACTGACTTTTTTATCGAGGTTTTTCCAGATAGTCTGTTCTCCTTGTGCGGCTTGCTCGGTGCTTTGATCTTTCAGCAGGACTCTATATCCATTGTTTACACTAACATCTGCAATGCCGGCGCCCATCAACCCTGCACCCAGCACACCCATTTTTTCGACGTCCCGTGCTTTCTCTTTTTGGGGGTTCCGCTTGGCTTGCTGCATCGCAAAGAACAGGCTCACCATCGCTTCCGACTGGGGTGTTGCAGCAAGTTGGCCAAAGCCGACCGACTCTTTTTCGAGCCCGGCTTTGAGGCCGTTTCTGTATCCTTCTTCTACACAGTCAATAATCCAGCCGGGTGCCGGCATGTTGCCTTTGGTTTCTTTTTGTGAACGCTTTCGCGCCTGCGAGAAAATAATTTTTCGTCCCAATGAATTTCCTTCCAGCAGTTTTTCACCTAACCCGCGTTTATCTTTGTGCTCCCTTTTGCCTTCAGCGAGATCCAGAACTGCTTTTTTTGCTGCTTTAAGCAGGGCCCCTTTGTGCGTGAGCTCATCAACCAAACCCATTTTATATGCTTGCCGCGGATAAATGTTTTTACCGGTAAGCAGGTACGTCAGCGACTTTTGCAACCCAATGAGCCGGGGCAGCCGCTGGGTACCGCCCCCGCCGGGCAGCAGCCCGAGCTGTACTTCCGGCTGACTGAATTTAGTGGCCGAGTCTTCAGTTGCTACCCGGTAATGGCAGGCCATTGCCACTTCATTGCCCCCGCCAATACAGCCGCCGTGGATGGCCGCGACAATCGGTTTTGGAAAGTTCTCAATACGCAACAACAGCTCATTGCCTGTTCGGCTCAATTCCTCGATTTCTTCCGGTGCCTTTTTGTTTTGCAGCATTTCAACATCGGCCCCGGCAATGAAATTGTCCTCTTTACCGCTGATCAATACCATACCTTTGATTGAAGGATCATCAATTTCAGGCAGCAGCTCCTTAAACTCCCGGATCAACTGTTCATCCAGCTTATTAACTTTTTCACCGGGCTGATCCAGGGTTACGACGAGAATATGGTCTTGTTCTTCAATGGATAAATAACTCATAAGAATAATTTTCAAATAGTTAGAATCAGGATTTTAGGAATTTGGCTGGATAGGCAGGGTCAAAATCATCCTGTCCATCACTTTAAATCCCAAGTATCGTGGTTTACTTGTTGTAGCGTTCCAGAATAATAGCGTGTCCCAGTCCACCGGCGGCACAAGCGGCAACCAGTGCAAATGTACCGTCTTCGCGTTGCAAGCGGTTGGCCGCTGTTGCCAGCAGGCGTACGCCGGTAGCGCCAAACGGATGACCGAGCGACAGCGACCCGCCCAGCGTGTTGAATTTTTCCATCGGGATTTCGCCTACTTTCTTGTCTCTGTCCAGGTTTTCTTTGGCAAATTTGTTAGAATTAAGCGCCTCGAGTACGGTCAGGATTTGCGCAGCAAACGCCTCATGAAATTCAAAAACATCGATATCATCCAGCGTTAATCTCATCTTGTCCAACACCTTTGGCGTGGCGTAAGCCGGGCCGAGCAGCAGCTCATCTTCAGGGTTTTGGGCTACATAGGTATATTCCCGAAAGTATGCTTTTGGGGTGATGCCCAGCTCTTTGGCTTTCTCTTCCGACATGATGAGGCTGGCCGATGCACCGTCGGTAAAGAATGAAGAATTTCCTGCGGTGATAGTACCATGCGGTTTTATGAACGCCGGATTCAATTTCTCCAGTTTTTCCATGGAAGTATCCTCGCGATAGCCGTTATCATGTTCGATAAGATCAAAATTGGGCGGAACAGAAGCCGGAAGCAGTTCTTCATCCAGCAGGCCGTCAATCGTTGCTTTGTAAGCGCGTTGATGCGAACGTAGTGCGTAGGCGTCCTGTGCTTCACGGCTGATGCCAAACCGGGCCGCCATCTTATCGCAGCTTTCGCCCATCGTTTCGCCGGTGGAATATTCCGATATCGACGGAATTTCCGGTAAAAGGTCGGAAGGGCTTAGTCCTTTGAAGAATTTTAGCCAGTCGGTCGGTTTTTTATATTTGCGGGCTTCCAAAAGCTTTTGCCGCATATTCTTTCGCAGGCGAATCGGGATATCAGACATTGTTTCTACCCCACCCGCCAGTATAATATCAGCCTGACCTGAACGGATCATTTCAACCGCATTGGTCGCCGCTTGGTTGGATGAAATACAGGCCATGGTAACCGTGTGGGCCGGAACAGAATTAGGTACTCCGGCCCCCAGCGCAGCTTCCCGGGCTACATTGCTGGTGTTAACATCCTGGATCACACAGCCCATGATTACCCGCTCTAATTGCCCGGCATTTATTGGAGAACGAGCAAGTAATCCTTCAATAGTTATTCGTCCCAAATCATATGCGCTAAGATTTTGATAGCCGGTACCGGAGCGCTGAAAAGGAACGCGTGCACCATCAACAAGAACGGCCGTGGGTGAAGATGGTGATAAATTTTTTTGGCTGCTCATAATCAATTCTGTTAATTTCCAATTATCAGTGATTCTACAATATATTTATATCTAATATAATCCTAACATGATTGCTTGAAAATTCATTTATCTTATACAAAAAGCGGAAGAAAATGTTTTGCCCGCAAACCAAATGTTCTTATATTTGGAAACTCAAATCGGGCGATTAACTCAGCGGTTTAGAGTGCTTCCCTTACAAGGAAGAAGTCGTAGGTTCGAATCCTTCATCGCCCACGCAAATATATAAAGGACAGCTTCTGTACGAAGTTGTCCTTTTTTTATGGATTCTGTTTTATCTCTTGCAATCGCTGAAGGATTGTTTTTAATTAACTTAAAAGAAGGAAGGAAATTTTTTGGATGGTTTCTTCGTTTAACTTAATGAATCGTATTAATTTATTTTTTAGCAATGGCTGATAAAGACGAGTTGACGAAAGAGGAGAAAATTAAAAAGTTTGAAGCAATGATAGAAGACCCTACTTCGCATCAGTTAAAAGCTTATTACGATGCGAAAGAGAAGGCGTGTATTGATGCCATGAAATCATCTACATCGAAAAACCCCCATAATAAAGGTTCCAACCTTGCCGAATTTTGGGACTATGTGTACAATCATTTTTACAAAATTCAGTAAGAATGATTTGTGCAACATCATCTGAGAGATAGCGTACTATTTTCCATTCTTTAAAATTTTATAGAAATATTATAAATAGATCTGTTAGTTAATATTATTAAATATTTATAGTCGTCAGGGTTACTTTTTAATATTTATTAACATATTTATAACTTATAAAGGTTTCATTTTATACTTATTTGCTTATTTTTTAAGTAAATAATATATGCTGGTTTTTTAGGAAAAAGGTAAACTGAAAAGGTAGAATTATGGACATCAAATTTGTGGACAGGGATGAAATGCATGCATCACGGAAACGGGGATCGAAATACCGTAAGTTGTTAGACGCACTTGAAAAGCTGGAAGTAGACGAAGGTGCGATTGAAGTAGAATATGAAGATGAAAAAAGCTTGAACTCCATGCGCACCGCAGTATATCAATATAACTATAAGAACGGAGTAAAGATTAAGAGCGGAAAGGATACCGAAAATAAGAAGATCTATTTTTACCGGGAAAAATAGATCTTCTATTTAAAATTCATTCGGCAGGCTTTTTGTCTCGATTGAACGATGGTAGCGCAGTTAATGTAGTTAACAAAAAATTGAGCTATTAATTTAACCCCATCGTTATGAGATCGGCAACTGCATCAGCTTCTTCAGATAAAGGTATCTCCCGGCGGTTTTCCAGAAATCACCTCATTAAAAGGTTTAAGGAAATTCGCCAGGCCAGCCTTGATATTGTCGATCCCCTGGAACCCGAAGATTTTGTCATTCAGGTGATGACAAACACCAGTCCCACCAAATGGCACCTGGCCCATGTAAGCTGGTTTTATGAGACGTTTGTGCTGGATCAGGTGTACGACGATTACGAGTCGATGCATCCGCAGTACGCCTATATTTTCAACTCCTACTACTTACAAACAGGGGAGCCGCACGCGCGGGCCAAACGCGGATTTCTGTCGCGTCCCACCGTTAATGAAGTGATGGAATTTCGGGCATATGTGAATGACGAAATCGTCGGGTTTCTCGAAAACGCATCAGAAGAACAGTTGCAAGAATTTGGTCCCGTTATAGAGATTGGCAATAACCATGAGCAGCAGCATCAGGAGCTGATGATCACCGATTTTAAATTCATGTTCGGGCAAAATCCGTTGTACCCGGTATATCGCGAGCAACAGCTCCCGGAAAGTACACCTCCGGGTGAACTGAACTGGGTCTCGTTTGATGAAGGAATTTACGAAATCGGGAATGCCGACGATGAGTTTACTTATGATAATGAGCACCCGCGGCACCGCGAATTTTTGGAAGCTTTTGCATTGGGTGACCGCCTCATTACCAATCGGGAGTTCATGGAGTTTATGAATGATGGGGGCTATGAGCGATCTGAACTTTGGCTCGACGACGGCTGGGCAACGGTAAACGAAGAGAACTGGGATTCACCACTCTACTGGTGTCGCCGCGACGACGGCTGGTATCACTACACGCTGGCCGGGCTGCGAAAGCCCGATCCTCATGAGCCGGTTACGCATATAAGTTATTACGAAGCCGACGCCTTTGCCCGATGGGCCGGCGCTCGTTTGCCGACTGAAGCCGAATGGGAAGTGGCAGCGGGCGACCAGCCGTATGAAGGAAATTTTGTTGAGAGCGGGCGGTTTCATCCACAGGCAGCAGAAGATCCCGGAGAAGACGGACTCAAGCAAATGTACGGCGATGCTTGGGAATGGACAAAAAGTTCATACGATGCATATCCCGGCTATGAGCCGCTGGAAGGCGCACTTGGCGAATATAACGGGAAGTTTATGTGTGGTCAGTACGTGCTGCGCGGCGGTTCGTGCGCAACCTCCCAAACACATATTCGAAAGACGTATCGCAATTTTTTCTACCCCGACGCCCGCTGGCAATTTAACGGCATTCGTTTGGCGCGAACCCTTTGATTTGACACCATGAGTGAATCTACCCAACAAGCTTCCAGGGTGATGCTGGAAGAAGTATTAACCGGACTGCAAAAACCGCAAAAAGCTCTCTCCAGCAAGTTTTTCTATGATGAGCGGGGTTCAGAGCTGTTTGAACAAATTACCCGGCTGAAAGAATACTATCTCACCCGGACCGAGTACAAAATTATGCAGGATCACATAGGAGAGATCACTTCCGCCATCGGATCAGAATCCGTCATTGTTGAGCCGGGCAGCGGCAGCAGCAAAAAAGTGCGGTTGTTGTTAGATCATCTGCCGGAGGTTTCGGCATATATTCCCGTTGAGATTTCGGAGGAATATTTGACTGATGTAGTGAATGAACTTCGCCGCGAGTACCCCGATCTGCTTATCAAACCCGTTTGTGCCGACTACACAAAGCCATTTCAATTGCCGGAAATTGATAAAGCGTTTGAATATTATGTGGTGTTTTATCCCGGCTCAACCATCGGCAACTTCAGGCCGGCAGAGGCCCAGGATTTTCTCAAACTGCTATCCGACTTTATGGTACCGGGCGGCGGGCTGCTTATCGGGGTTGATTTAAAAAAAGACAGCACTATTCTTGAGGCGGCATACAACGACAGCAAGGGAGTTACAGCTGCTTTCAACAAGAACATGCTTGTGCGGTTAAACCGTGAACTGGATGCCGATTTTGATCTTGAGCAATTTGATCATCAGGCGTTTTATAATGAAAAGAAAGGCCGCATTGAAATGCATTTGGTGAGCGTACAGAATCAGACTGTACACATCAGCGGAAAATCAATACCATTTAAAAAGGGCGAAACCATCCACACCGAAAATTCTTACAAATATTCGCCGGATGATTTTAAAATGTTGGTCAGCGACTGGTTCGAAGTGGAAAAAATATGGACGGATGACGATGATCTGTTCAGTCTTCAATACTTGATAAAGCAATGAAGTTTTTTCGCCCCGATACCGCAGAACAATCCGGATCGAAATGGAAAAATGTTTTCTGGTTACTGGTTTTTCTGTTAATCGCCAGTTCGTTTTTCTGGCAGATGAGCCTGGGATTGTGCCCGGTGCCATAACTACTTGTCATCCTGAATCTTCCTTCCCATATTTTCGTCTGAGGCCACTTTTATTTAAAATCAATTTGTGCTATGTGTAATACGTTTGGAATAATTATCCTTTAGATTACCTTCTATGATTGAGTTAACCAATGTCAGCAAGATTTATGAGGGCAGCCTTAAAGCCGTTGACGATATCTCGTTTACGGTTGAGGAAGGAGAAATATTCGGGCTGATTGGCACCAGTGGCTGCGGCAAAACAACGACGCTAAAAATGATTAATCGCCTGGAGGAACTCACATCCGGGCAAATTTTTATTGATGGCTATTCAGTTTTTGATCGTCCACCGGAGCAACTCCGCCGCCGTATCGGATATGTGATTCAGAATGTCGGACTCTTTCCGCATTATTCGGTCAAAGAAAATATTGCGGTCACACCAAAGTTACTGGATTGGGACCCAAGACGAATTAATGAGCGATGCGATGACCTGCTGCAGCTGGTGGGCATGCCTCCGGTGGAATTTGCTGATCGTGACCCGCAGGCCCTGAGTGGCGGACAGCAGCAGCGCGTAGGACTGGCCCGGGCCCTGGCCGCCGATCCCCCCATCATTCTAATGGATGAACCCTTCGGCGCGCTCGATCCCATCACCAAAGAGCGGGTTCAAAAAGAGTTCAAAAAACTACTTCAGGGAATTGATAAAACCATTGTGTTGGTAACACACGATGTTTTTGAAGCTTTTGATCTTTGTGACCGCGTCGGGCTGATGAACAACGGGAAACTGCAGCAGGTAGGAACGCCGCGGGAGCTACTTTTTCAGCCTGCTGATGAATATGCCCGATCTTTTTTTGACAATCATCGTTTTCAGCTGGAAATGATGAGCATTACGGTTGGCGATATTTTGGAAGTTATAAAAGAAAGCAGCGCTCTCCGAAGCTTTAGCGCAGGAGAGGGGAATGGCTTCTCAATATATCATAGCGACAGCTTCTTCTCTGTTTTTGAAGATTCAGATCCGGGAGAAAGGTTAATCGTCTTAAACGAAGAGGAAGAGCAAGTAGCTGTAATTACTCCAAATGAACTCCTCGAAGGTTTTCAGCAGGTGCGCCGTATGTTGAAGGAGGGAACCGATGATTGATCTTTGGAATTTTTTTGTAAATAACCGGGCTGAGATTCTGGATCAGACCCTGGAGCACCTTGGACTTACTTTTGTGGCCCTGGCCATTGCCGTGATTATTGGAATGCCGCTGGCCATTGCCTGCACTCGCTACCGAAAAGTGGCCGGTCCAACACTCGGCGCGGTAGGTGTTATTCAAACCATTCCCAGTATTGCTCTGCTTGGGTTTATGATTCCCTTGCTCGGTATCGGAGCCGTGCCGGCCATTGCGGCTCTTTTCTTGTATGCATTGCTGCCTATTGTTCGCAACACCTATGCCGGAATCGACGAGGTGGAACCTTCGGTAGTGGAAGCGGCCCGCGGTATGGGGATGACCGACCGGCAAATTCTTACTAAAGTTGAGTTGCCCCTGGCCATGCCGGTTATTTTTGCCGGCATCCGTACAGCTACCGTGATTAATGTGGGCGTTGCCACGCTCTGCGCACTCATCGGGGCAGGTGGATTGGGTGAGTTTATCTTCCGCGGTATCGCCCTAAATAACAGCATTATGATTCTGGCCGGTGCGCTCCCTGCGGCGCTTTTGGCTATATTTTTTGATGCCATACTGGGATTTATTGAAAAAAATATGCGAATCCTTGTAAAACCCCTGGCCTATGGCTTTGTCATATTGCTGCTGTTTGTTGGCATTTGGTCGGCCGGTTCGGTTTTTGGGTCTGATGCGTTCCGGATTGGCGTACCACCGGAGTTCCTTGAGCGGGCCGATGGGTACCGCGGACTGGAAAAGCAATACGAGCTAAATATGCCTACCGTGGAAATGAATGCCGCCCTGATGTACGAGGCGCTCAAGAACGGCCGGGTGGATGTAGCAGTAGGCTACTCAACCGATGGGCGCATCAAGGCTTTTGATTTGAAAGTGCTGGAGGATGATCAAAATTATTTCCCGCCCTATGATGCGGCTCCCCTGGTACGTTCGTCCACGCTTGAGCGATATCCTGATCTCCGGGAGGTACTCAACAAGCTGGCCGGTACAATCAGTACAGAGCAGATGACCGCGCTGAACAATAAGGTGGATTACGGCGGACAGCGGGAGGCAACCGTCGCAAAAGCATTTTTGGACAGTCTGGGCTTTGCAACCGGGATCACCCGTGAAGGTAGCCCCGATATTATCATCGGCGGAAAGCTGCAGACCGAGCAATACATTCTCGGCCATATGTATCGGTTGCTGATCGAAAACTATACGACCCTCGATGCCGGTTTACGAATGGGACTGGCCGGCACGCAAATCGTATTCAGTGCGCTGGATAATGGCGAAATCGATCTTTATCCGGAATACACCGGTACGGGGCTGCACGTGTTGTTGAATGCCGATTCATCGACTGTAAGTCGGTTGAGTAATGAATCAGAAGCAGTATATACATTTGTGAAAGAACAAACCCGCCGGAAGTTTGGCCTCATTTGGCTGCAGCCTCTCGGTTTCGAAAATACCTATGCGCTGCTGATGCGCCGGCAGCAGGCGGAGAAGCTGGGAATCACAACCATTAGTGATTTAACAAAATATTTAAAGAGTAAATAGGTATTTAATCATGCCTGAATAAATTCTTATTTTAACGTCCTATTGGGGTGCCCCGATGACGGGACTGAGATCATACCCATATCACCTGATCCGGATCATACCGGCGTAGGGAATCTCGGCCTGCTTATCACGGCATCTTGGCTGATTACCCACCCTTATGATCCGCCGATATTTATAAATGAATTTTTGTGATGAGCAATATAGAAAAGAAAAAGTTTGAGGTTGCCACCAAGAAACTGGAGCAGTGGCAGGACCGCGAGGAGTGGTTCTTTAACCGCGAGAATACCGAGGTTTACGAAGATTATTATGAGGGGCGATACAAACGGGCCGAAATCTGGCAGAAGAAAGTGCTTGCCAAGCTGATAAAGAAAGATGAGCGCGTTGAAACGCTGCTGGAGTATGGCTGCGGCACCACCCGTTTCACCCGCTGGTGGAATGAAATCGGCATCGAAGCCACCGGGGCCGATATTTCTCCTTTTATGCTGGGTGAAGGCGTGAAGCATTTCGATGGCGACCTCGTCTGGGCCGACTCACACCACATGCCATTCAAGGATAATAC
>JAFGWN010000201.1 GCA_016937115.1 Balneolaceae bacterium
AAATGGTTTCGCGCGTCTTGCGGGCTACGCCGCCAAGCGAATCGGCTGTGGGAGATGGACGAATAAATGCATCGGGATTATTGGCCAGGGTATCCATCCGGGTTTTGTCGCCAAGGATGCTGCCTTTGGTACGCGTGCTGCTGGGGTCGATAGCCAGCACGGCCAATGTGCGTCCTTTTTCGATGATGTGATTACCCATCGACTCAATAAATGTACTTTTGCCTACGCCCGGCACACCGGTAATTCCAATGCGAATAGAATTTCCCGCTTCGGGCAGGCATGCTTCTATAATTTGCTGCGCCAGCTTACGGTGGGCTGTTTTTGTACTTTCAATAAGCGTGATGGCCCGGCTTAGTATGGTGCGATTACCGGAGCGAATGCCTTTAACATATTCATTTAGTGTAAGTGATTTTCGTCGCTGATTGTGCCTGTTCAGACTATCAGGATTTATAGAATTGCCGGATTCCACTCCCTTGCTTACCGATAAAGATGAATCATTATTTTTTGTGGAGTCAGCCAAAAGATCACCCGTTCTTTCTGCTTTCAATCAATATTTCCAGGATCTGCTGGGCAGCCAGTGCAATGACAGTGCCGGGACCAAAGATGCCGACCACCCCTTTGTCGTATAAAAACTCATAATCCTGTTGCGGAATCACACCGCCGGCAATAACCATGATGTCATCGCGACCTTGTTTTTCCAGTTCATCAATAACTTGTGGCACCAGCGTTTTATGTCCCCCGGCCAAACTTGAAACACCCAAAATATGCACGTCATTCTCGGCCGCTTGCCGGGCTGCTTCTTCCGGTGTTTGAAACAGTGACCCGATATCAACATCGAATCCCATATCGGCAAAGCTGGTAGAAATTACTTTTGCGCCGCGGTCGTGGCCGTCTTGGCCCATCTTTGCCACCATAATACGTGGCCGCCGACCTTCCAGCTCGGCAAATTCGTCAGCCAGTTGCTGCGCTTTCTTGAAATTTTTGTCTTTATCTATTTCTGAGGAATACACACCTGATATTGATCGTACGGTTGCTTTATATCGTCCAAACTCTTTTTCCATAGCATCGGAAATTTCGCCCAGTGTTGCTCGTTTTCGGGCAGCTTCTACGGCCCCTTCCAATAAATTCCCATTCTTCGTTTCTGCAATTTCAGTGAGATTGTTTAGTGCTTGCTGAGCCTCGCTTTCATTTCGCTCGGCCTTTAACTTTTCCAGTCTTTCAAGCTGAGACTTACGCACTTTCTCATTATCAACTTCAAGAATGTCAATTGGATCTTCTTTGTCAAGTTTATATTTGTTGATGCCCACAATGGTATCTTTGCCGGAATCGATGCGCGCCTGTTTCTTAGCTGCTGCCTCTTCAATGCGCATCTTGGGTAAGCCTGTTTCAATCGCTTTGGCCATGCCCCCCAGTTCTTCTACCTCTTGGATAAGCTCCCACGCCCGGTGGGCAATCCGGTCGGTAAGGTATTCTACATAGTATGAGCCAGCCCAAGGATCTACCGCATTAGTAATGCCGGTCTCTTCCTGCAGGTAAATTTGGGTATTGCGAGCAATGCGTGCAGAGAAATCAGTCGGCAGGGCAATGGCTTCATCGAGTGCATTGGTATGCAGCGATTGGGTATGCCCCAGTGCAGCCGCCATGGCTTCAATAGTGGTACGCGCAACATTGTTATAGGGATCCTGCTCGGTGAGACTCCATCCCGAGGTCTGGCAGTGGGTACGCAGGGACATCGATTTGGGATTCTTGGGATCAAACTGTTTCACTAATTTAGCCCAGAGCATGCGGGCGGCACGCATCTTGGCAATCTCCATAAAATGGTTCATACCAATAGCCCAGAAAAAGGAGATGCGAGGAGCAAAATCGTCCACGTCCAGTCCGGCATCAATCCCGGTGCGCAAGTATTCGAGACCATCAGCCAGGGTGTAAGCCAATTCCAGGTCGCACGTGGCACCGGCCTCCTGCATATGGTAGCCCGAAACAGAGATAGAGTTAAACTTCGGCATATATTTTGAGGTGTATTCAAAAATATCACCGATGATGCGCATCGAAGGCTTGGGCGGGTAGATATACGTATTCCGCACCATAAATTCTTTAAGAATATCATTCTGAATGGTCCCGGCCAGCTGTTCTTTCTCAACACCTTGTTCTTCAGCCGTAACAATATAAAAAGCCATGATAGGAATGACGGCACCGTTCATGGTCATGGAGACCGACATTTCGTTCAGCGGAATCTGGTCGAACAGCACTTTCATGTCCAGGATAGAATCGATAGCAACGCCGGCTTTCCCCACATCACCACTCACGCGCGGATGATCGGAGTCGTAGCCGCGATGCGTTGCCAGGTCAAATGCAACGGAGAGTCCCTTTTGTCCCTGTGCTAAATTACGACGATAAAAAGCATTGGATTCTTCAGCCGTGGAAAATCCGGCATATTGACGGATGGTCCACGGACGAACGGCATACATCGTAGAATAAGGCCCGCGCAAATACGGAGGCACGCCTGCGGCATATTCGAGGTGCTCCAGGTTTTCGATATCGGCCTTGGTGAATGTGGGTTTTACATCAATCTGTTCCGGCGTTACCCAGTCAGGATCATTGGTTGGGGTCGTTTTTTTTGCCGAACTTTTATACGATATCTCTGAAAAATCTGGTCTCATGTTTCAGTGGAAAATTGAGAATGAAAAATTAAACACGTTCAAGCTGGTTATAATTTTTCATTTGTCATTTCTAATTATATGGAGTTTTTGTTGTATCTCTTTCAGTGTTTCCAGAACATTGGATCCGGAGTAAATGAATAGATCAATTCCGGCTTTTTTATACGTTTCGATCTGTTCTTCCGGGTATCCGGCCAGAACTATAATGGGTTTTTCATTTAGCTGATTTATTTGTTTGCATAGATTCGGGACCAATGTTTCATATTCCTTGTCAGAACTGCAGAGTACTACGACTTCAGGTTGATGTTCTTTTATCGTTTTAATGGCTTCATCAATCGATTCAAAACCAATGGGATCTTCGATATCGTACCCTGCGCATCCCAAAAAGTTTACCGCAAATGCCGATCGTGCCTTTCTCATTTTTTTATTCCCCATGGAGATGGTCAACACGGCTGGCGTCGTCTCGTGATTTTCGGTAGCTTTCCGTAATGCTTCGAAAGATTGTGGCCCGCGATAAGAGTGGATGGATCGTATATTGTGTTTGCCCGGGTCTATGAGTTTGGGAATCAGATCACCTGTAGAAGCACCCTTTTGCAACGCTTTTTTTATTGAAGAGAGTGGCGAATCGGGATTAATAGTTATATCCGTGTCCGTTACTTTAAGTGATACTGTTGGTTGGCTATTTACATTGTTGCCGGAAGTATCGTCATCTGTATTCGGATATTGATTGATTCCTACAAATACCCGATCCCGGGAAGCAATAGCTTTGTCACGTTTTTCTTGTGATTCCTCAATAGCAGTTTGAGGATAACCGCCCATGATGGCTTTTAACATGCCTCCCTGCTGCTCAATTTCCTGAAAACAACCCCAGGCTGCATCGGCAATTTTATCTGTGAGTTTTTCAATGTAATACGAGCCTGCGGCCGGATCCGCTACTTTATTAAAATAGGCTTCTTCTTTTAAGATAATTTGGCTGTTGCGGGAAATACGCCGGGAGAATTCGGTAGGCTGGCGAAACGTTTTATCAAACGGATGAAGCGTAATGGTATCACAACCGGCAATAGCTGCAGACATGCCTTCGGTAGTGGTACGCACCATATTTACATAGGGATCGTACATCGTTTTATTCCAGCTGGATGAAGACCCGTGCAGGTGTGCTGTGTGATTTTCATCCACTTTATAGGCATCGAGTACTGACTGCCATAATTTACGGAGGGCGCGAAATTTGGCCATTTCAAGAAAGTAGTTGGATCCAATCGAAAAGTTAAAATGGATAGCTGAAGCAACAGTATTGATATCAGCTCCTTTATCACTTAAGGCAGCCAAATATTCGCTTCCTGTAGCAAGCGCATAGCCGAGCTCCTGCACGATTGTCGCGCCTGCGTTATGATATACGCGGGCATCAATCCCAAGGCATTTGACATTCGACATGTGTTCAGCACAGAATTCAAGTGTTTGTTTTTTTTCGTGAATTAATGCTTCATCATCATTGGGCATTTGCCCCCGGGAGATGATAAAGGCATACGGATCATCAAGAACAGCCCCCTTGAGTTTGAAAGAATCGTCGCCCCGGGCTTTGCACTCGTTATGAAGCATGGCAAGAATCACCCGAAAAGCAAGGCTTGAATCGAAATACAACCAGGTATTAGTCAGGTCGATTCCATCTAAAAGTGAACTGAATGATTGCTGGTCCTGTATAGCAGGCCCATGTAAGTCGCTTCCGAGTGCTCCCTCGGTTTCTTCGATATGAAGGATGAAGTTAAGCGCATCAGCACCATTTTCAATTGCATTTCGGGCAGTTTTATTGGCGCTATTGATATCTTGTTCAACAATAGGCTGGCAAATATGCCAGTCGTTTTGTTTCGATGAAATAGGAGATGGAAGCGTGTCAAAATTATCCCGACGGTAAAACGGCAGGGCTTCAATGCCTTCCCCTGTTTGCCATTTCAATTTTGTTTTATAATCTGCACCGTGCAGATCTTTTTGAATAACTGTTTCCCATTCTTCACGGGAAACAGGAGGAAAATCAGTAAATAAATTCTCTTCTGTACTCATATCAGCTCTATTATTAATTCAGTACAAAATAATGAGGTTCACTCTACTTTACTAACTGAACTCACTTGTGTATGGCAGAAGCTAAAAAATTGGGACTGATTCAAAAACAAAGTGCGAGATTTGCTATATTCCCCCATAAAAATAAGTCGAAAACATAGAATTTAAACGATTTAAGATCCATGGAAGACATAAAAACACAGATGCCGCCATTGACGCAGCTTACGGAAGATGAAAAAATGTTGAAGGATGCCGCTGCCGATTTTGCCGATACGGTTTTAAAACCAAAAGTGATGGAGATGGACGAAGCTGCCAAGCTCGACCCGGAAATTATCGAACAGTTTTTTGATATGGGTTTGATGGGGATTGAGATCCCTGAGAAATACCAGGGTGCCGGCGGAAGCTTTTTTATGTCTATCGTAGCCATCGAAGAAATATCACGTATTGACGCTTCGGTAGGCGTTTTTATGGATGTGCAAAATACATTGGTAAACAATGCATTTCTTAATTGGGGATCTGATGAAATCCACGAAAAGTACTTACCTCAGCTTGCTACCGACAAGGTAGGCGCTTACTGCTTGTCGGAGGCCGGCTCGGGAAGTGATGCATTTGCCCTTAAAGCAATGGCGAAGGACAAGGGTGATCATTACGTATTGAATGGAGCCAAGCTTTGGATTACCAATGCAAATGAAGCCGATATTTTCTTGGTCTTTGCAAATCTCAACCCGGATGAAGGATACCGGGGTATTACGGCTTTTATCGTTGAGCGCGATTTCGAAGGGTTTTCGGTCTCAAAAAAGGAGAATAAGTTGGGGATTCGGGCCAGCTCAACGTGCGAAATTTTACTGGAAGATTGTAAGGTGCCAAAGGGAAATGTATTGGGAGAGGTCGGCAAAGGGTATAAAGTAGCGATTGAAACGCTTAATGAAGGTCGCATCGGTATTGGCGCCCAGATGATTGGCATTGCGCAGGGAGCCCTGGATGCTGCACTGGCGTACACGCAGGATCGCCAGCAGTTCGGTAAATCAATTTCTGATTTTCAGGGTGTGCAATTTCAACTGGCCAAAATGGCGACCGAGATTGAGACGGCACGCCTGTTGGTCTATAACTCCGCCCGGATGAAAGAAAATGGACAACGATTTTTGAAAGAGGCTGCAATGGCCAAATATCACGCTTCGGAAGTAGCCGAGCGGGTAAGTTCCCAGGCGATTGACTTATTCGGCGGTTACGGATATGTGAAAGAGTATCCGGTAGAAAAATATTACCGTGATGCCAAGATCGGAAAAATTTACGAGGGTACGTCAAACATGCAGCTAAATACCATCGCCAAGCTGTTGTTGCGGTAATACTTATTTGCTATCCGCGGCGCAGCGAAAACCCACATCAGAAGCATGTCCGTCGTACAGCATGCCGGCTCTCCAATAGGTACTGGCAATAGCCGGGTCTTGATGAAAGCTGCCGCCCCGAATGATACGCAGGGTTCGTTCTTCCAGGTTATCCCATTGTGGATCCTTTCCCTCTTTGGGATATAATTGGTAATAGGCACCGACCCATTCAAAAACGTTTCCACTCATATCATATAGTCCCAACGCATTCGGTTTTTTTTAGGCCAACAGGTAACGATTGATTCACCTGCGGTTTGTGCACATAGGCATAGCGGTAGAGGCTGTCTGGATTGCTGGTACCGGAAAACTGTATTTTTTTACCACCCGCCCTCGCCGCATATTCCCATTCCTGTTCGGTAGGAAGCCGGTATCCAAAGTAATTGCAGTATGCTTTTGCTTGTGTCCAAGTGATGTTTACAGCCGGAAGATTACCGGATGGCAGAGTTTTTTTGTTAGCTACCCCTTCATACACACGCTTGGCATAGGCATTAAACTGCGATGCTGTAATTTCATATTTTGCGATAAAGAAATCATTAACGGTTACAGAATGCACCGGAAGCGCATCAGTGTTTTCGGTATTCCAGAGGTTTCCCATCTGAAATGTGCCGCCTTCAACATACACCATTTCGGGCTTTGGCAAGGATTTAGAGGTACTTTTAAATAATGAGCAGCCCCCAATGAGCAACACTGATATTAATAAGAAAGAAATATAGTGTTTCATAAAACTTATTAATACTAATAAGATAGTATTAATATATTGATTTAGAATCCGCAAATCAAAAAATAAAATTCAAGAAATGGAATGATGATGATTTCATTTGCTGTTTTGCAAGATGGAGTAGGTAAAAGCAAATCAGGATTACTCAAAAACAACAGTAATATGGATTCAGCGCTAAAAGAAAATCTGCAGTCACTTAGCAAAGACGAAGCGTCCTTTGCCAGGCTTATGGAAATTTACAGTGATCTCAGCGAGGAGAAGAATCATTTTGAACGGCATTTAAATTTACTTGAACATGCTATTGAAAATGATTACGATTCCATCCTCATTACAGAATTGGAGCTTGAGAAGCCGGGTCCCAAAATTGTGTATGTAAATAATGGATTCACAAAAATAACCGGTTACAGCAGGGAAGAGGTTATTGGTAAAACTCCCCGCATATTACAAGGGCCTAAGACCGATCGGGATGTGCTGGACCGGTTGAAAAATCGCCTTAAAAATGGTCGTGCTTTTTTTGGACAGACGGTGAACTATCGAAAAGATGGAACTGAATTCATTAATCAGTGGGATATTCACCCGTTAACCGACGCTGAAGGGAATATCACGCATTGGGTTTCGTATCAGCATGATATAACCGAACGCAAACGGGCAGAGGAGAAAGTAGTAAATACGCATGCTGAATTCGATGAGCTGATGGAGAAATCTAAATGTACGGTGCTGGATGTAGATACTGAAGGCGCTATTATTTCTGCAAATAAAGCATTTCGTAATTTAACAGGTTATGCAAAGGACGAGCTAAATGGCAGAAACGTCTGGGAACTTTTCCCGCGAAAGTACCGCAATTCATTAAAAACCCGTTTTGATAAAAAATTTAATGAAGATGATTTCAAAGGACAACAGTTTCAAGGTATCATAAAACATAAACAGGGCTTGCCAATTCAGGTGGAGGGCAGGGCTTCGGTGTTGCATTTGAAGGATCAGACCATCATTCGCGCAGATATTAAGAATATTTCACTACAGAAGCGGATCATGGAAACGTTGGAAAAACGCAATAAAAACTACGATAAGATTGTAGATCAGGCTACAGAGTTTACTTATAAGATTTCAATTCGTGATGGGCGCCCGGTTGTAGAATTTGTGTCGGATGAGTTTTCTCAAATAACTGGTTTGCAACCCGAAGAAGTAGTGCATGCCAACGGCCTGCAGAAATTTGTACACAAAGATGACGCCACGAAGGTGAAAGAGCACCTCCAAAACGTTTTTGACGGTGAGCAGGGTACATGTGAATATCGCATTCGTACTCGAAATGGTTCATATGAAAATATTATTGATTATAGCCGTCCGGGTACGTGCACCAAGCATGGCGAAAATAAATGTGTGCGGGGTGCTATCCGGTTTAAGAATAAAGGTGAGAAGGTTGCAAGCGAAGGATAATATTGTACGGGAACCTTTAAAAGACTTATATTTAAGGTTAATTGATTTTTAAGTCAATATTATCATGGCTGATATCCAAACCGAACAGCAGCAAATAATTGATGAGTTTTCCGCTCTGGCCGATTGGACGGAACGGTATAAGCATATCATAAAAGTTGGACGACAACTCGAACCGCTGGATGAGCAATATAAGATTGAAGAGAATCTGGTTCGCGGTTGTCAATCACAGGTGTGGCTACATACAAAACTGGAAGATGGAAAAGTTATTTTTGAAGCGGATAGTGATGCTGCTATTACCAAAGGATTAGTTGCACTGATGGTACGCTTTTACTCAGGACGCACACCGGATACAATCATTAGTACAAGTCCTGCATTTATTAAAAAGATAGGCATGCAGGAACACCTTTCCCCGACGCGGTCTAACGGGCTGGCTTCGATGGTAAAACAGATGAAAATTTATGCAATGGCCTACAAGGCAAAAGCCGAACAGAAAGTTTGATCGTACATCGTGCTAACTGTTTATTATTGAAGCAATAAAAAAGCACCACATCTGTGGTGCTTTTTAACTAATAAGAATGTTGTAATCTTATTAAGAAAGTGGAATTACTTCCTGAGCCTGCAGGCCTTTTTCGCCTTCGGCAACAGTAAATTCTACTTCCATACCTTCTTCCAGTTTTTTATAACCTTCCATTGCTATTTCGCTAAAGTGTACGAAAATATCTTCGCCTTCTTCGCGGGTGATAAATCCGTACCCTTTTCCGTTGTGAAACCACTTAACTGTTCCTACTTCTCGTTCTGCCATGCTTAAATCTCCAAATATTAACTTCTATAACTTCTAATTAAAATGGATAGTAAATAGTAAAACTAACTATCTACTATCAAACGAGATTAGTATACAATTTTTTTTGATGAAACCCTATTTTTTTTGGAAAAGTACTAAAAAACCTCACTTTTATTGATTCAGCAGCAGGTTTTTGGAAGGTTGTCAATTACTGCTTTCCCGACATCCCCATCCGGAATACGAAGCACTTTTACTTTTTAAACCAAATCGCGGGGCTTTATACCAAACCTTAATACCTTGTTTATATTCGTCTGACTTAAAAAAAGGAAGTGTCGCACAATCGACATTATCGGGTGCTACCTTTGGGGTGGGTTGATTGGCAACATAGTTTGTATAATCCTGATTGAAAGTATTAATATATGATTGTAT
>JAFGWN010000202.1 GCA_016937115.1 Balneolaceae bacterium
CATGTTGATGTCACCTATCATGTTGGCTCGGCCCGCGAAGAGCTTAAAAAGTCGGGATTTGCTCACTTTTTTGAACACATGATGTTCCAGGGATCGGAGAACGTGGCCGACGAAGAGCATTTTAAGATCATCACCGATGCCGGGGGCACGTTGAATGGAACCACGAACCGCGACCGCACGAATTATTTTGAAACCGTGCCCAGCAATCAGCTTGAAACGATGCTTTGGCTCGAAGCCGACCGCATGGGATTTCTGTTGCCGGCCGTAACGCAGGAGAAGTTTGAAGTGCAGCGTGCCACGGTAAAAAACGAAAAGGGACAAAATTATGATAATCGTCCGTATGGACGCTTTCAGGAAGTGAATGCCGAGGCGCTTTATCCCTACGGACATCCCTATTCATGGCTGACGATAGGAAAGCTGAAAGACCTCGACCGAGTGGATGTAACCGACCTGAAGAAATTCTTTCTGCGATGGTACGGGCCTAACAATGCCACGCTTACGGTGGGTGGGGATGTGGATCCGGAACGGGTCGTTGCGCTGACGGAAAAGTATTTTGGCAATATTCAGAGCGGACCCGAAGTTGAAGACATGAAACTGGATCCTGTTTCAATTGATGAAGATCGCTACGTTTCATACGTTGACAACAATATTCGTTTTCCGGCACTGATGTTCACCTATCCCACCGTGCCGCGCTTCCATCCCGATGAGGCACCACTCGATTTTCTTGCACAGATTCTCGGGACAGGACGGAGTTCCTATTTTTACAAGAAATTTGTTGAGCCCCAAAAAGCGATACAGGCATCGATATTTAGTCCTGCATCTGAGCTGGCGGGCGAATTTACGATGTTTGTATTGCCCTATCCCGGGCAAACGCTCAGCGATTTCGAAACGGAAATGCGCGGGATATTGGATGACTTTGCCAAAGAGGGTGTTTCGGATGAAGACCTGCAAAAAATTAAAGCTGAGTATGAAGCTGATTTCATCAACGGGCTGGCAAGCGTAAGCGGGAAAGTTTCGCAGCTGGCCAGTTACGAGACATTTGCCGATAATCCGAATTTCATTCAGCAGGATTTGGATCGCTATCGCAATGTTACCAAAGAAGACATCATGCGGGTGTTCAATACCTATATAAAAGACAAGCCGGCGGTTATCCAAAGCGTGTTGCCCAACGAAGATGTGGCTCCCGCACAAGCCGATAATTTTACGCCCGATACTACGGTAACCAATCCGTATCCACAGGCCGACTATGCAGGGCTGGAGTATGAACGGCCGGCCGGTGACGATTTCGACCGCACCAAACGCCCCGAAGCGGGGCCGGCTCCGCTGGTGAGCGTTCCCGATTTCTGGGAAACAACGTTGGATAACGGTATGGATGTGATTGGTACCAACTACACCGAGATCCCGATCGTGAACCTGCAGCTTACCATTAACGGCGGCCATCGCATGGATGCCAATAATCCCAAAAAAGCAGGCCTGGCCTCTCTTACCGCTTCAATGATGAATGAATCAACCGAAAACTACACATCGGAAGAGATCAGTGAAGAGCTGCGTAAGATCGGAAGCTCCATTAATATTTCCGGAGGAAGCAACAGTACAACCATGAGTATCCGTACGTTAAAGAAAAACCTGGATCGCACGTTGGAGCTCGCAGAGGAGATCCTGTTCCGCCCGGCATTTGATTCAACGGATTTTTCCCGCGTTAAAAAGCAACAAATTGAGGGGATTCAGTCAACCTATAAAAGTCCGGCAGCTATCGCCGGCCAGGTATACGATCGCCTGCTTTACGGCGATGAACACATTAATTCGGTACCTGCAAGCGGCATTGAAGAAACCGTAGAGCGCATAATGGTTGATGATGTAAAAGCGTTTTATCAGTCGTATTATTCGCCCAACATTTCGGAGCTTGTAGTAGTGGGGGATGTTGACCAACAGGCCATTATGGATAAACTGGCGTTCCTTAAAAACTGGAAATCGAAAGAAGTGACGATTCCGGATCTGCCCGAAGCCAAGACCGTGCAGCCGGGTCGTATTTACCTGGTTGATAAAGCCAACGCCCCGCAATCGGAAATTCGCATTGGCTACGTAACCAATATGGATTACGATGCCACCGGCGAATACTATAAGTCAACACTGATGAACTACCCACTGGGCGGGGCGTTTAACAGCCGCATCAACCTAAATTTGCGCGAAGATAAAGGATGGACATACGGTGCGCGCTCCTATTTCAGCTCCGGGGATGAACCGGGACCATTTACCGCTTCTGCCGGTGTTAAAGCGGGTGCGACCGATGGCGCCGTAAACGAATTCATGAAGGAGATTTCGGGATATTATGAGGACGGAATCACCGAAGAAGAAGTAACCTTCATGCGTAACTCCATTGGTCAGCGCGATGCCCGCGAATACGAAACGCCGTGGCAAAAGGCCGGATTCCTGCGGGAGATTGTCCATTACGATCTGGATAAGTCGTTTGTGGATGAACAGCGCGATATCATCGAAAACATTACGCAGGATGAGATCAATGCGCTCGCTAAAAAGCACCTGAACCCGGGACGTATGGTAATTATCGTTGTAGGTGATGCCGGGGCGCATCGCGAAAAACTCGAGGCTTTGGGATACGATGTCGTCGATGTTTCTGAAAAAGGAGATGTCATTGAGCCTGTTCAGGAAAGTACCGGCGGACCGTAAGTTGCGTATTATTAGATAGCACAGGCATTAATGCCTGTGCTATTAATAGCGTTAATAAGATCCCCCATAGTTACATTATGCGGGATTTTTTTATGAAAGGAATGCTCGTGTAGTAGCGGATTTTGCTCTCCTTTATCGGATGATTCGATGAGCACCTTCAGCCGCCGCCGGCGCGTATCTCCATGCTTGGCACTCATCACCCAGTGAAACGATGCTTTAGTATAGCCCCGTGCGCCAAATCCCGGAAAAATTTCCAGGTCTTTTTATGGGTTTTGGCCTTCTTCAGCACGCTCTTCCGCCATCTTGATGTTCTTATTACTCCGGCGGCCACGTTGCAGTAGCCCAGCCACAGGACATTTTCCTTATTATAAAATGTTCCCACCCGAAAAATTAACTGCCCAGATCTTGCCATTCTTCAATCTTCAGAAAGCCCACTTCGCCATTGGGGCGCGTAAATACCAGCCGGTCCGAAAGGTTGACCTCCTCAGACGTTTTGGACATCACCGAAGACGAGCGGATGATTTTGGCATTCATTACCGTTTTATTGTCCTCGCGATTGGTGATCTCTACCGGGAAAGATTTTCTTTCATTGTAAATGATGTACTTAGGCGTATAGCCTTCTTCCGGCTCTGGCCAATCTCTCACAATTATAGCAAGGTTCGTTCCCACTTCGGGTACATCGCCGCCCTGTACAGGAGCCTGCCGCCAGTTTTCAAAGCCTGCGTTAGCAATTTCAAAGTTTTCGCCGTCGGTTAAATCTTCAAGCGCGGCGCAACCGGCCAAAAGTAATACAAAAGAAACAAGAAAAATAAAAGAAGTTTTCATAAGTTTAGTATCATTGGAGTTTAAGGATAAAGACTATAATCATCGCTTATCTGTTAGTACAAGGATCAATTTAATAAATATGATATGAAAAAATTAACCTACTTTTGGCTGGCCGCAATTGCAATCGTAACACTTTGGGGCTGCAGTGATTCCGGTTCAACGGGCCCGGACCCCGGTGGAGAAGAGGCTACGGCTGAGAAGCAGTTTGTCTATAATGCCATGAACTATTGGTACTATTGGCAAGGGGATGTTCCCGAACTGGCGGACGATTACTTTGAAAACAACCAGGCAAAGCAAGATTATTTGATCGGATTTTCTGATGCAGAAGCGGTATTCAATGCGCTTTTATATGAGCAGGAAGACGACTTTTCGTTCTTTATTGATGATTACGAAGAATTCCAGGATGAACAGGATGGAATTTACGCTGCTCTTGGTTTCAACTATGGGTTTTTCTATAAGTCAAGTCAGAGCAATGAGTTGGTTGGCTACGTAAGATATGTTATCCCTAATTCTCCGGCTGCCGACGCTGGTTTAGAGCGGCTGCAGCTCTTTACTAAAGTAGATGGAACGACGATAACAGATGATAACTTTTTAGATTTACTGACTGGTAATTCAGCACATGAACTTACGCTTGCCCATTTAGAAACTACGGATAATGGCTATACTATTGTTGAAGATGAACCGGTGACTGTAAATTCGCGTGAAGTAATCGAAGATCCGGTACATGTTACCAAGGTAATTGAGTCCAACAATACAAAAATAGGTTACCTGATGTATAATGCTTTTCAGGGCAACTCTCACCAGGGGCTGAACGATGCGTTTGGGGACCTGAAGGCGCAGGGAGCGCAAGAGCTGGTGCTCGACCTTCGGTATAACGGTGGTGGCGCGGTCATTACCAGCCAGCTGCTGTCGAGTATGATTTCCGGGTTGGGAAGCTCCGATATTTTTGCAGAGTTCGAATACAATCAAAAACGGGCACCACAATACAGTCAGGATGTTTACTTCCTTGATGAAGTGCCGTTGCAGAACGAAGAAGGCGATTTCGAAACCGATGCCCAGGGAAACTTTGTCAATACGGTTTCCATGAACACGCTTTCGCTTGATCGGGTCTACGTTCTTGTAAGTGGGAACACGGCATCAGCGAGCGAGGCGCTTATCAACGGTTTGGCCCCGTACATTGATGTTACTGTTATTGGGACGAAAACGATTGGTAAGGACGAAGGATCGCTTACTCTCTACGATGCCCCTGTGCCATATACAGATGACAGCCAGGCCAATCCCGATCACAAAAAAGCGATTCAGCCTATTGTATTGAAAATTGTGAACTCAAATGGGGAAGCATATCCCAATGGGTTTGAGGCACAAGGTTTTGATCCGAATGTAAATGGAGGATGTCCTCAGGATGATAATGATAATTGTGTAAATGAAATAACGGTTACGAATATCCAGAATAAACCCAATCTGGGAGATCCGGCGGAGCCGCTGCTCGCGCGCGCAATATCATTAATTACCGGCACGCAGCCGTCTAAGGCAGCGCAGCAGCAGTTGTCATTCAGAAATAATATGCTGCAGGAAGTAGAAATGTCAGGCACTATAACAAGCCCCCGGCCGTTCAGGCAGGGTATGTATATTGAACCTTTTATGATGCTTTCCTCCGAAGATAATTAAGGAAAAAAGCATATAAACAGAGGCCCGGCTGCAGTACAGTCGGGCTTTTTTATTGAGAGCTTTAAAACATGGTCAATATTTGGCCGCTTTTTTAGTTGTGGATCTTGCTGGTTCCGACAACGATTCAGGATTTATGATTGAAAAAATGAACAGGTGACTAAATTAGCTTACCTGCCTGCCGGCAAGGTTAGCTGTCCGACGGATTTTTTAACTCTTCTTAATATTTACCTAACCTCGGAAATCCGTTCAACAATTTGGCCGACCAGCCCGTACTCTTTGGCTTCTTCTGCGGTGAGCCAGAAATTTCGCTGTGTATCTTCTTCGATCTTTTCGATTGGCCGACCGGTGGCTTCGGCAAAAATTTCGTTCAGCCGCCGACGCATTTTCACGATCTCCTCGGCCTCAATAGCAATATCGCTGCCGCTGCCTTGTACGCCGCCGCTTGGCTGATGCAGCAGAAAGCGCGTGTTGGGCAGGCAGTACCGGTTTTCGAGCGGCACCGAAACATAGATCAGCGCCCCGGCACTGGCCACCCATCCGTTGCCCACGGCGCGGACGGGCGCATCAATAAAACGGATGATATCATGGATGGAGTCGCCCGATTCCACATGCCCGCCCTGCGAATGAATAAACAGCGTAATGGGATCATTGGAATGGGAGGCGAGCGCCAGTAGTTGGGAGGTTATATTACCGACCAGGTCCTGCGTAATTTGGCCATTAATAATGATAATTCGTGATTTAAACAGTCGGTCGGTGACTGACTTCTGCAAGAGTGATGCTTTTGGTCTTTTCATTGTGATAGCGTTTATATTTTAAATAACAGACGCTTGAACCTATGGGAGGGACGAGGGAATGTATTGTAAAATATTGCAGGGAGAGCAGAAGTCAGCAGCCGGAATGCAGAATTATATGGATGTGAATTTATGAAAAATCAATGTCACAGCGAATGTAAGATGGTAATCTCCAAGCCAACACAGCCTACGAGGGCGCGGAGCGTCAAAGCGGTCCTCAGCCGCAAAGCGACTGAGGAAGATCAGTTTGTTAAA
>JAFGWN010000022.1 GCA_016937115.1 Balneolaceae bacterium
AACGAACTGAAAGGGAGTGATGACTGGGATGTTATCGAAGCCTCGGCCAAACCGCTTTTTAAAGAGCTTATTGAGCTGTACCAAATGGCGCTGATGATCCGGGAGTACGACGAAGAGAATGAAGCATGGATAAAACCGGCACTGGATTACATGCAATCAAGATTTTCCGGTCAAAGGGGCATTCAAAAACCGATTGGTCTTGATAGATTAGAAGACCTGATCGGTTGGGAATATTGATTTTGTGAAAGCTTTTCAGAATTTCATATGTCATCCCGAATCCCGGTTTTTGGGGTGAGGGATCTCAAATTAATATAGACTTTATGGCCGTTATAGGGTTAGAAGCATTAAAATAAGTTGAGATTCCTTGTTATTTCACTCCTTGGAATGACGCGATTATTGTTGAGTTTTTTCGCTGCTAATATTTTCAAATTTTAAATAATAGTTTCATCCGTTTTTGTTTTATTGAATTAATTATAGGTAGTGTTTACTGATAGAATAGACGTTATGAAGTTCGTTTGTATTATATGAAGCCTGTTATTTGGTCTTCGTCCATCCTCCATCAAAGGAGGGGAATTCGAGTGTTTTTTTAATCGAACAAGAGGATGACAGAATAGTATAAAACAGTCATCCGATGAAGAACAGTTTCAGGTTAGAATTTTAATAGAGATCAACCTAATCGTACCGTTATGAAAAATTTTGGAGTTTTAGTTACGCTGTTCGTCTTGTTTACGGCCTGCGGCAATGAGGGTGGTGATTCCAATACGGCTGCGTTCGTAACCTATCTGGGTAATGACACCCTGGCCGTTGAACAATTTGAAAAGACTGAATCGGGGATTACCGCCCGCGTTATTTTGCGAAGCCCGCGAACGACGCTTTCTTCATATGAGGTTGAGCTGGATAGTACCGGGGGAATCGCATCCATGCAGCGAATCGACTTCCCGCTTGACCAGGGGTTTGAAGGAGAGGGGGAAGTAGTGCAGTCGGTTCGCCGCGAAGGCGACAGCCTGATGGTAGAGGTCAACACCGATGAAGGCACGCGAAATTACAGCGCTCCGTACGAACCGGGTGTGCTGCCGTTTATTGATATGGTGCACTGGCCGTATGAGCTGGCCTTCAACCGGGCGTTAGAAATGGATCAGGATACGGTAAACCAGCAGATGATGACCGGCAACCGGCTTTCAACATTTGTGATTGCCGATATTGCCGGCGACTCCATGACGATCCGTCATCCGTACCGCGGGGTGATGGGTGTGCAGGTCGATGATAACGGCAATATTCAGATGCTGGATGCGGGGCTGACCACCCGCAAACTTAAAGTCCATCGCGAATCATCGGTTGATATTAGCACTATTGCCCGGAGTTTTGCTTCTGATGACCAGCAAGGGAATCCGTTTGGAGAACTATCGGGAGCAGAGGAAGCCGACTTCTCTGTGCAGGACGCCGATATCCATATCGAGTACGGCTCACCCCGCAAACGGGGGCGCGAGCTTTTTGGAAACATTGTGCCGTGGGGCAAACGCTGGCGAACGGGGGCGAACCGGGCTACGCATTTCAAGACGTCGGCAGATCTGCAGATAGGAGATTTGACGGTGCCGGCCGGAGAATACACGCTGTTTACTATTCCGGAGCCCGACGGCGGCACGCTCATCATCAACAAGCAGACGGGGCAGAACGGGCAGAGCTATGAGGAATCGCGCGACCTGGGGCGTGTGCCCATGCACATATCCAGGCAGGACAGCGTAACCGAAGCGTTTACTATTACGGCTGAAGAGACCGATTCGGGCGGCGTGTTAAATCTTATATGGGGACAAACCGTTTTTTCTGTTGATTTCACGGTAGAGTAGGGCGCTTTCTCTGGCTGACATAAGTTTATTACCGAGACGCTCTTGGTTCATTATTAAAGATGGGTACCCTTAGTTTCGGTATGTTTATCATTGTTGATGGGAACGATGCCGCTGCCATATATAGGTTATTATATAAATTATAATACCCAGCAAATCCGAATAAGGCGAATGAGCCTGCGTTTATTCTGTATTTTTATCAAGATGATACCGAAGCGCCATCTGTATGCAAATCATCAGCTGCTTTCGGGGTAGTGGTTTATGTACAGGAAAAACGATGGCTCTGTTTCCCTCAAATTTTAAATCACCAGCAAACATGGTTCTGAAGGTATTAATCAACGTGGTATTGCAACTTACATAAAGGCCAATTTGATTTGGATTTTTTGGTTTCCAGCCGATTCGAATGGTGGTTCCGCTTTTTGTTTTTGAGGTTAAATAGGCTGGCTCACCCCATTTTAATGTTTCTTCCAGTTTGCCAACACCCTCTGTAGCTTTGGCTACCTCATAAATCAAATCACGAAGGTTCTCTATCTTCGGCTTGATGTGATTCGGATAGGAGTTGAATTTTTGTTGGACTGCCTTTTCCATAGGTAGTTTTTTATCAGCTTTACTAATAGAGCCGGCTTGTTCAAAGAACTCCTTGGGACAAACGTTTGTTAGCTGCCATTGCTGATAGATGAATTGATTTTGTACGCCTGACGGTCTTGCTTATACACTTTGTTTATACGGCTGGGTATCGTAAAAATACTCGTTTTTTTTTTCATTACCACAAGGACCGTCTCTGTTTCTGCCAGTTTTAATTGAATCATTCATAATCCGGCTGATTCGGGTATCGCCTGCTTTAGTCCCTTTATCAACTTTATTTCTAAGGAAAGTTCTTTAATTATTTTTAAAATGAATCAATCCTCAACATCAGGATACTTTAAAAAAGAGCTTCCAATTCCTTTTGTATCGCCCTTTTTAAACCTTAATTCAAATGTGGTTCCATTCCCGGTACTTATTTTAAGCTCTGCATCAAGTTGATCTTTTAGCGTATCAATCAGTTGCAGGCCGAGCGTTTTAGGGTTTTCAAAGTCGAGATCTTCGGGCAGCCCGTTGCCATTGTCGCTGACTCTCAGATACACTTCTTCGTTTTCACAATAAAGCTCGATTTCCAGAACGGCATCTTTGCTGTCGTCGAAGGCATGTTTTAACGCATTCGTAACCACTTCATTTACAATCAACGAACAAGGCAGTGCCTGATTAATATTTAGTTCCACTAAAGCCGTATCGAATCTGAGTTCTACATTGCCATTAAAAGTCTCCACCGTTTTTGTGACCAGTCGTTTTATATTTTCCCCGAATTCAATCTTGGAAAAGTGTTGCTGTTGATACAAGATTTCATGTGTCAGAGCGATGGAGTTGATGCGGGTTTGGCTGTCTTTAAGCTTTTGCTTTAGTTCAGCGCTGTCCGATTCCATCGCTCCCAATTCCAATAGCCCAGAAATGATTGCGAGATTATTTTTAACCCGATGGTGGATTTCCGCAAGAAGAGCTTCCTTCTCTTCCAACGACTCCCTGACTGCTTGTTCCTGCTTTTTCTTTTCGGTAATGTCTTGGGCGATGCCTTCCAACATCAGCGGATTTCCGTTTTCATCACGGTGGAGTGTTATTCGTTCCAGTATCCACTTTGCTTTCCCTTCCGGGGTGATGATTCTATGCTCTGAATCATAAAAATCCTCATCGGGAAAAGCTTCTTCCGCATCTTTCAAAAACACCTCCCTGTCTTCTGGATGGATGGTCTGAAGCAGACGCTCAAAACTGGGTTTAAATGTATCAGGATTTACCTCCCAAATATTATACAATTCCGCAGACCATTCTGATTTATCCTCAATTAAATTGTGCGTCCAGTATCCAATTCTGGCAATGCGTTGAGCCGTATTTAGCTTTTCATTGGCTTCTTCCAGTTTTTGCTGCGTCTCTTGTAAAGACGATATATCAATCCCGATACCCAGGATTCTATATTTTCCCTTTATCTGAACTCTGCTGGCCTTAATATAAAGTGGAATGAGTGCGCCTGATTTACTTTTTAATCTACTTTCTAATTCAGCATATCCTTTCGTCAATACTTGCTTTATAGCGGAGGCTATAATAGGTCGATCCTGGGGATGGAAAAAATCCAACGCACTCATATTGGAAATTTCTTCCGATGTGTATCCGGAAATCTCTTCCATATAGTCGTTCCAGCGGAGCATGTTACCCTCGGTATCGAAGAGGTAAAACGTGCCGGGTAATTTCTCTGTAAGTAAGTTAAGTATTTGTTGTCCTTCCCTGTGTTTGGCTTCTGTCTCTACTTGTTTGGTTACATCCCTGGCAACAATCAACTCACATTTCTTCTTCTCTGTCTTAATTGGATGCGACATAATATTGACGTAAATGCTTTGCCCTTCCTTCGTTCGATGTTTCCAGATTCCCGCATCGTCGAAAGCGTCTTTTTGTTCCTTCAGAGATTCGAGTAATTTGGGTACCTCTTGCCGGGGACGAAGATCTTTGATGGTAAGGGAAAGCATCTCCTCCATGGTATA
>JAFGWN010000203.1 GCA_016937115.1 Balneolaceae bacterium
GCTGATCTACTAAAGCACTATGTAGCCAAACATAAAAAGGTTTCGTTTGCCGCTGTAACGGGTCGCTGGAAACCCAACAAGCAGAAGTATAAATATAAAGCGCGAGCGCTTACCTTTCCCGACTCGGTACTCCAACAGGCCAACGGTGAAACTATATTTTACGACTATTACCAACACCGTGAAGATCAAGACAAGATACAGCGAAAACTGGCGACTGGGGCGATCCAGGCGGTGGCTATGATGCTGAAGGCTTTCAGAAAGATTATAGTGATTTATTTGATTTGTACCAATCAACAAAAAATATTGAGGGTTCTCAGCATGAATATATTGCTCAAGAATTTATAAATCCTATAGCATCAGCTTTGCAACAGTTTGGATGGAATTCAGGTGTTAATTTAAATTATGAATATTATCAGGATTTAGCTTGGGGTGGATTAGCAGGAACTAAAGTTTTTAAGAGTTTAGATTCTGAAAAGAAGAATAGGATTAATAACAGATTATCAATTGAACTAACAAGTAGAAAAATGGATGGTGAATATACAACTCCAAAAGACGACCAGGCCGGTTGCTAAATTATTAGAATTATGAGAAAACTGATTATTGTTACCTTATTTGTAAGCATCTGTTATGCATGCAGCACAAGTAAAACACCAATTAAAAAAGCTTCAGAAAATCAATCGCATTACCACTTGCAGCGATTAACTGGAAGTCAAAATATGGATAGTGCCATGGTTACATTAAAAGCATTTAGAACGGATGATGATATTACAAAGCAATTCGGATATTTTTCTGTCAAAGTTAATAATGTTAAATGGTATGAGACCAAAGGTGATAGCATGATCAACCTCAAACTGAAACCGGGGAAGTATTATTTTTTTGCAACTTCTGTAGGCTATGACACGGTTAGAACAAATAGAATTAATCTTACTTCAACCGATTCTTTGTTGATTGATTTCTATCTTGGGATTGATTTTAAGCCTATAGAATAGCTCAATTGATCCATGTGATCCATGAAATTTATACTGTTTATATCTTTTCTATTTGTATCTATCTGCTATGCATGTAGCACAAGTAAAACACCAATTAAAAAAGTTTCAGAAAATCAATTGCATTATCACCTGCAATGGTTCGAGCGAAGCCAGCAGGGGGATAGCGCAATTGTGGTTACTCAGGGTAAAAGAGAAAGTGATATGCTAACCTCATTTATTATTAAAGTGATCAGGAAAGAGACTTATGATGCTTATGAATTTGGCGATCAAACAACGGGTATTATCTTACTATCTCCGGGAACATATATTTTCGAATTTTTAGAACCTTTTTCTTCCAAAATGAAAACACGGGAAATTAGTTTGAGCCGGAAAGATTCGGTGCGAATTAATTTCTATTTAGAACGTGCTGAATTGGAAGGTTACAGTATAAAGACAGGCAGGAAAAATAGAAAATAAGAAGCCGTTCTACTGAAACCGTTCCGAAGCTTCCACCGCCAGCGTATCCACCCGTTCATTGCGGGGGTTGCCCGAGTGACCTTTTACTTTAATCCAGTGTACATCGTGCGGCTGCATGGCAGTAAGCATCTCTTGCCATAAATCCTGGTTTTCGACCGGCTTCTTATTGGCTTTCTTCCAGCCGCGTTTAATCCAGCTGTTAATCCAGTTCTGCTTAAAGGTGTTAATAATCAGCGCGCTGTCGCTGTGAATTTTAACGATACACGGCCGCTTTAAGGCTTTAAGGGCTTCGATAACCGCGCGCATTTCCATGCGGTTATTGGTGGTGTCGGGTGCTCCTCCGCTCAGCTCTTTTTCCTGGCCGTTCCATTGCAAAAGGGCACCCCATCCGCCGGGACCGGGATTGCCGCTGCAGGCACCATCAGTGAAAACAATAACTTCTTGTTTGGGAGAATCAGACATATTGATTAGTGATGGGCTGAAGCTTGGTTTTAAATTCGATTGCTTTGTCGCCAACAGCTTGCTGCCAGTCCCCGGCATGTTGACCTGCATACAAGATGCTTCGGCTGGAGTTTACGAGCGGTAGGCCTTGGTGGTTTTCCAAAGCAGAAACAAGCGTTTCAACGGATCCGCCTTGGGCACCGATGCCCGGAATAAGCAGGGCGCCTTCAGGATGGCAGCTGATAACAGATGCCATGTTTTCAGGTTGGGTGGCCCCAATCACCATCCCGATATGCGTAGCATATTTTTCATTGTAATTCGTCAGCGTATTGGCAATATAGGCTGCCATCGAATTGAATTCGCCAAACGGCTGTGTCAAAAAATCATCAGCCCCTGGATTAGAAGTGAGCGTAAGAACATAAACTCCCTTTTGCGGATATTGCAGAAACGGGTCCAGTGTTTCAAATCCCATAAGCGGGTTGATGGTGATAGCATCCACATCAAACGTCTTAAAATAGGCCTGTGCGTAATGCTCGGCTGTAGAACTTATATCACCCCGCTTGGCATCGGCAATGACAATTTTATCATCAGGAATTTCTTCCAGTATCTTTTGAAATACAGCCAAACCCTTGCTGCCTAATGCTTCAAAGAAGCCTAAATTTGGTTTATATGCAGCACAGTGGTCTGCTGTAACCTCGATCACCTGTTTTAGAAAGTGGTAAACCTGGTCTTCGGGTGTTTTGTACGTTTCTTTTACCGAGTCAGGTATGCGCTTAAGGTTGGGGTCCAGGCCTACACAAAGGCATGAGTCAGCAGCTTTAACCGCTTCTTCCAGTTTTTGTAAAAATGTCATAAAAAAAATTAGTTTAATTGATGCGGAATTTACAAATACTGGAAGGGAATGTGAACTTTTTTCATTTTAACAGACATCGATTTAATGTCTGCAGAAACCAAAAGTACAAAAGAAAGAGTTGCTTGAACAAGTGCTTGTTAAAACTTTACCCGCACTTGCAGTCAGGTCCGCAATCACCGTTATCGGATGATTTGACGAGCTTTTTGCCAAAGAGATTCCATCCTAAAAACCCGACTGCGATGGTAAGAAGTGAGATTGCTATGATGGTTTGCATAATCGTTGGATTTATTTAATAGCCTAATGCAAGTCCGCCCTGGTAGACAACCAGTGAGCAAATATAAGCTAAAGTGGTCATATATGTAAACATTACAATGGGCCACTTCCAGGAATTCGTTTCGCGGCGTACGATGGCCAGGGTACTCATGCACTGCATGGCAAGGGCAAAGAATATCATCAGCGAAATAGCCGAGAGGGTAGTAAATATCGGTTCGCCCGTTTCAGGATCTTTATCTTTGATGAGTTTTTCCTGCAGTGTCACTACACTGCCTTTTTCTTCACCTACACTGTAAATAGTATTGAGCGTACCCACCATCACTTCACGTGCGGCAAAGGAGGTGAGAAGCCCGATGCCAATCTTCCAGTCGAATCCGAGCGGTTCAATAGCCGGTTCAATAAAACGGCCAAACTGCCCGGCATAGCTGTGTTTCAATTTGTATGATGATGCCGACTGTTGGGCGTTGAAGGATGCTTCGGTAGTGGCAGGGTTATTGGCAATTTCCGGGGGAACGTCTACTTTGGGATAGGAAGCGAGGAACCAGAGCACGACAGAAATAGCCATAATTATCTTTCCGGCTTCTTTTACAAAAATCCATCCGCGCTCGAACATATTATAAAAAACGGCTGACCATTTAGGCATCTTGTAGCTGGGCAGTTCCATCATAAACGGGGTGGAAGAGCCGTCGGAATAGAAGAGTTTCATTACCCATGCTGCGGCGATAGCCATCACGATACCAAAGATATAGAGGCCGAAGAAGGTAAGCCCCTGTAGCGAAATAAAACCCAGCACATTTTCATTGGGCACAAAAGCAGAGATCATCAATGCATAAACGGGTAAACGGGCCGAACAGGCCATAAATGGGAGAACCATAATTGTGATTAATCGGTCGCTCCAGCTTTCGATGGTACGCGTGGCCATAATGCCCGGTACGGCACAGGCAAAGCCCGAAATGAGCGGTACAACCGAACGTCCGTGCAGGCCAATGCGCGTCATAAAACCATCCATAACAAACGCTGCCCGGGCCATGTAGCCGGTGCCTTCAAGAATAGAAATGAAAAAGAAGAGAAACATAATTTGCGGCAGGAAAATAATCACCCCGGCCAGTCCTGCAATGACACCCTCAACCAGCAAGTCGTTTAAGATGCCGGGTGGCAATGTTTCTGCTACTGTGTTGCCGGCATGTACAAAAAAGAGATCAATCAAGTTCATGAATGGCTCGGCCCATGAGAAAATGGCTTGAAACATCAACAGAAGAATAGCGACAAATAAAATTGGGCCGAACACCTTATGGGTAACAACAGCATCAATTTTGTCGCTGGTGGTTTCGGCTTCATCCTGCCGGGTTGATCCATTTTTAGTACATGATTCTATAAAATCATAACGCGCCATTACTTCTGCCGCCGCGGGATTTTTACCCGCTCGTTCTATCTCTGCCTGCGCATTGGCAATAATTTCTTGTGCAACTTCTTTTCGGGGATGATTGTGAAAATCATCAGGCACCTGATTGTCGCTAATCAGGCGGAGGGCTTCAATAGGGTACGCCCGGTTGGGTAAATTGGTATGCGGTTTGAGCCAGTTTTCGGTGATCTCATTAATTGCATTACTAAGCGATTCTTCAGGTTTCCATCTTAGGGGAGCAGGAGGCTTTAAATCATGCTTGGCAATAGCCTGTTTAACCTGTTCAATATCTTTTTTGTTTTTTGCTATAATCGGAAGGACCGGAACGCCCAGCTGCTTCTGAATTTTATCTGCATCATTTTTGATTCCCCGTTCTTCTGCCAAGTCACTCATGTTGAGCAACACAATAACTGGAATTTCAAGGTCCATTACCTGTGTGGCCAGATATAGATTTCGGTCGAGATTGGTGGCATCAAGAACTAAAACAGCCAGGTCTGGTGTTTGTTCATGTTGGTACTCACCGATGAGCGTTTGGTAGGCAATGCGCTCATCAATTTTCTTATGGTTTAAGCTGTATGTGCCCGGCAGATCAATGATTTTGTGCTGCACACCATTCAAGTTTAAAAAGCCGGTTTTACGCTCAACTGTTACGCCCGGATAGTTTCCCACCTTCTGCTTGAGGCCGGTAAGGGCGTTGAAAATGGTTGATTTCCCTGTATTGGGATTTCCAACTAAAGCAATTGTCAGTGATTGATTTTTCAAAATACGTTATTACTCAATTTCAACACATTCTGCTTCTTCTTTGCGGAGCGTAAGCAGATAGCCACGCACCTTAATTTCAATTGGAAAACCGAGGGGCGCGCTGCGAATAATTTCTACCGTAGTTCCCGGCAAAAGTCCCATTTCGAGCAGTCGGGGAGCGTTTGCCCCTTTTATATTGATGATACGTTTTTTCCCGGGTTGTTTGTGTTCAGAAAGGAGGGTGCTCATGTGAGGCGTTAGTTCAGACTTACAAGAATGCTGCGTGCAAGCTTTTTACTTATAGCCAGACGGGTATCGCCAACCTGGAGAACAACATTTGAGTTATTGGAAATGATTTTACCTTTAATACCCTCGACACATCCCATTTCGCGCAGCCGGCAAGCATCCTGGCAGTTACATCCAAGACATTTAATGAAAACTTTTTCTCCGGCATTGGTGGTGTTTAACGGGTACATCAATTATCAATTGAAATCTATTTAAACTTAATCTAAACAAATATAAAAATTTGAGTGTTAACTTCGAAGAGAAAATTGAAGTTTTTTTAATCAAAATGTACAAGAAATAAAACAGCCCCGGTGTTAATACCAGGGCTGTAAAAAGCGGTTATTTTTTAGTGCTCTTACTCACTAACGACGGGAAGGCCCTGGGGAATGTCACTCACATCAATACGCTCTACGCCCGCACCAAAAAATTCGTTTATAACATCGATAGTTTCATTGGTCACGACTGCTGCGCCCCGGTTCGAAATATGAACGCCATCAAAGCTAAACAGGGAGCCGGGCACAGGCTGGAGGGTAAGTCCGTTCGTTTGATACCCGCCACTTTCCGGATTGCTCTGGAAGTTGGCAATAATCTGATTGAAGATGTTGTTTACATCAACCAGTGCAAAACCTGAAGACGATGCAATATCTTGAATGGAAGCGTTGTATTGAGCTACAGCACCTGCGGCTTGTTCCAGTTCGGAGTCTGGCACTCCCTGAGTCGCCAGGTTGCCGTCGAGCACTAAATTATCCGGAATGGCATTTTGCGGTTGAATAGGAGGGGGAACATTCCCGGCCTGAACCTGAGCAAAATAAGATTGCGCCCTCAGCAATAGAAAATCGTCCTGCCGCATTACCTGGGGTGTTCCGTCTACATTTATGAAGATATCGAAATTCCCCTGTTCGGTAACCAATTGATAGCTTTGGGAGGTTTCATTGAATGTAATGGCTCCCCGCTGTTCAAGTTGCGAACGAAGCAAAAATACAAACGGGATACTGGTTACATCCGGGATGTTGTAAACCACTACGCTGGCTCCGGTTGATGCCATCAACTGGGCGGAGGCGCCGTATAGTTGAGCAAATTGAGACGGGGGCGTAATACCTTGCCCTTCACCGCCCGAGGTGACAAAACCAAGCACATCGTTATTGCCCAGCCAGAACGTAATAAATGTGGGTTCCTGCTTGGCAACCTGGTCGTGAATTTTCGGAGCATCATCCGCAAGTTCAGACTCTTCCAAAACGATGCTGTAAAATGGATTAAAAGCAGGATGTGACGGATCTGTTGCCCGTTCTTTGAGCATTCCCGAATTGTTGGGATTGGCATAATCAACCAAAACAGCACCCGGTACACCCAGGTTTTCAAACGGTTTTTCGCCTTGGTTGATGGGCTGCCCCTGCTGCTGGTTTGTAGTAGTTCCAAGTGGATTAATGCTGGTAAGTTCAATACGTCCGCCAATACCCGGGTCGCTGATCAACGGTTGTGTGAACTGTTCCATGGCGTGAAATTGCCGGGCCAACAAGTTGGGATACGAAAATTTCTGGGCTGATTCATACAGCGCATTGCTTTGAAATCCAGCCGTCAGACTGTTGCCAACAGCAATGTACGTGCTGAAGTCCGCTTCACCGGAGGCTACCGGATCTTCCTCAAGCTCTGAATAGTCATCACAACTGAGGGCAAACATTAAAATAAGTATCGAAACGATTGCAATATGTTTGTTGAAAAGCATGTTCATAATAATTTCCTCTGTAGATTAATAGTTCAGTGTGATGCCCAGTGAAGGAATGTTGGCATAGGTGTTATACACACCGTCAATGCCGCTGCGGGTATCTTCAACTTTCCGCTGGTTGGCCCGGATAAAGATATAAGCAGCATCAATCTCAATATGATCGCTTACTGCATAAGTCAGCCCGCCGGAAAATTCAATTCGGTCAGAATCGGGGAGGGTGGGGTCTACATCGCGTTCCGGAATTGGGTTTTCATCATAGGCAATGCCGCCACGCAGGGTTAGTCCTTCAACACCAAACTGCGAATATTCAGCACCAAACCGGATCTGGTAGCTATCTTCAAAATTTCGCGGGTTATTAATCCGGCTACCATCGGGCGATTCGGGAGATGCAAGGGCAGGGATTGGTTGGTCAAAGTTGATAACAAGTTCGTCGTAGCTCGACCATCCCCACCACAGGTAATCAGCTTCAAGGGTTAGGTTTGGTATGGGTTTTACATTAAGAGCAACTACATAGCTGGCAGGAAACTCAATTTTGGTACCTCCCCGGGCGGTCTCGGGAAAACCCACGGCAAGGTTGTTAAATTCTGCCTCACCCTCGAATTCAGCTTCAATGGAGCTTCGGTAAGTGAAACCGAGCGTAACTTCCTGGAGAGGTGAATACATAATGCCGAGGTTATAACCGAAGGCCGGCTCTTTTAAATCACCCTCAAGAGAAAATGAGCCTTCGGGAGTAAAGTCAGTTACGGCGCGTGCCAGTTCTACTGTACCATGCGCGATGGCACGAAGACCTGCGCCCAGCCGAATTGTCCCGATACCGGTATTTGCAATTTCATATCCGACCGCGGGGTTTACGGTAATCGTTTCAATTGAGGCTTTGGTTGATGATGCCCGGCCAGCCCAGTCCTGGTCCCATTCGGTTCCCAATCCGAATTCGGCATAAACGCCGAGTCCGGCTGTGAGACCGTCCGTAATTTCATAGGTGGCATAAAAGTTGGGGACAAAAAACTCCTGCTCTTTCATTTCGTACTTTGCTCCGTGTGGGGCAAGAGGGGTCATATTTCGAAATGAGCTGCGGGGTGCAATGATCGACGCACCGGCACTTATATTAAGCCCTTCCATTCCGCCGAGGCCCGCCGGGTTGTAAAAAATGGTTGAAGCATGATCTGCATAGGCTGAAAAAGCTCCCAGCATTCCGTTTGCCCGTACACTGGCTTCATAAATTGAGAAGCCGCTGGCAAAAGCGGAGGAAGAGCCCAAGAAAATAAGACATACAGTAGCTATTATTCGACGCATAAATTCTCCGTTATTTGTAAAGTGTTGAATAGTAGGTGATTCTCAGACCGCAATTTGTCCAAGATGATGTATTTTTTGCTATGCAATTAATATAGGCTAATCACACGGCATGGTTAACAGTGTTAAGCATAAGTAAATAAAACATTATGAATTTTAAAAATGAAATGGCCATCCGGATTTAAAAAGCGATAGGGATTTATGTATATTTTGCCAGCTGAATACTTCAATGACAAATCGTGTATGAATTGGTTTGAGGAGTGGTTTGACAGCCCGCTTTATGAAAAACTTTATGTAAACAGAGATGAAAGTGAAGCCCTGCAGCTGATCGAGCTTCTGGAGGAAACACTTTCGTTGCATGCCTGTTCTCATATTCTGGATTTGGGATGCGGACGGGGACGCCATGCCATAAATTTAGCTCGTAAGGGATATCAGGTAACGGGCATTGATTTGTCGGTACAGGCCATCCAAACGGCGCAGGAAAAAGTAGAGCAGCTGAACTTGCAAAATGTTGATTTCCAGGTACGTGACATGCGAAATCCGTTACCCCAAACCTTTGATGCCATTGTCAATCTATTTACGACGTTCGGCTATTTCATGGCTGATAAAGAAAACGCCCGTGTATTAGACAGTGTGGTACAGATGCTGAAACCGGGCGGAATTTTTGTACTGGATTATTTAAATGCCCGCAAGGTGCGGACGTCTTTTGATTCCAGCGATGCGGGAAAATTCCATGACATCGATTATAATATTAAACGCTATTTGAAGAATGATGCTATATACAAAGATATTCATTTTATGAAAGAGGAGACCGGTGCCCAAAAAACCTACTCTGAACGGGTTAAGTTATATGAGCTGGACTGGTTTGAACGGGAAATGGACAAACGTTGTCTCAAGATCGATCATGTGTACGGTGATTATCAGGGCGGGTATTTTGATCCCGAAAGCAGCCCAAGAATGTTGATTATTAGTCATCTGAAGGCAGATGATAAGCAAGAATAGTGAGACGGTAAGTCGTTTGCCGTTTTACAAAACTGTTTCCGGGTAAACTTCTTCGGCACCGTGTGGCGGCTTGTCAAGGGTCCATGTTTCGAAATAGAAATGTTTTTCCGATCCCATTCGCTTGCTGTTGATGCTAAAAAAGCGAAATGATTCATCAACCAACTCCTGGAGCGAATAAAATAATTGGGGATAAATATTTTCTTTTGAAAACAGGTGCAGGTCATAGCCATGATGGGCCTGCTCTTTATATAATACTTTGCGGCCATCAAGTAGAATTTCTCGCAACTCATCCTTTAAGTGGCCTACGTTTGACTCACTGCCAACCTGTAATTGTTTGTGATTGAAGTTCGGATCTTCATCTTTAGAAATAATAATAGCCTGACCAATGGCGGTATTTGCAATGGTATCAGATAACTGCTGATATGTGGTGTCTGCATTAGAAATATGCATTTTGCTAAAGGTATTATCCAGCTTTTCCAAAATTAGATCATGCTTTTTCAACTGGTTAATGCCAAACTTTTCTTCTTTCAACCGGGTACCTGTTAGATAAAACTTTGAAAAAGTAGGGGTAGGCGTCATAAAATCCTGCAACGTAGCCTCAATCTCTTCCTGTGTTTTATTGGCATTGCGCTTGGCCAGCTTGTCCAGCCGTTGGTCGTGGTTGAAGAAGATTTTAAAGATGTCCATAAAAAAGATTTTGTCGTGCCGAACTTATTTCAGCATCTAAAATACCAAGATCCTGAAACAATACTGAACTAAATTTAGTACTGGGTTCACGATAAGAAATACATATGGAGAAGAAATAAAAAAGCCCCGTCCCGAATTCTCGGGAACGAGGTCTTGATAAAGACATTTTAGCTAAGCTTAAATCATTGTAGCAATCACAAGCGCTACAACCGACATCAGCTTAAGCAGAATGTTCAGTGAAGGCCCTGAAGTGTCTTTAAACGGATCGCCCACAGTATCACCAACTACCGCAGCTTTATGAGCATCGGAACCTTTGCCCAGTTTTTTGCCGTTTACTTCAAATCCTTCTTCAATCATCTTTTTAGCATTATCCCAGGCACCACCTGCATTTGACTGGAAAAGCGCCATGAGTACGCCGGCAGAAGTTACACCTGCCAAGAGACCTGCTAACATTTGAGCTCCCGTATTTGGGCCAGCACCAATCCATCCCGGTACAAATCCAAATAGCACGGGAACAGCTACAGCGAGTACCCCGGGCGCCACCATCTCACGAATGGATGCGGTGGTTGAAATTTCTACACATTTTTCATATTCCGCTTTGCTTGTAGCCACTTCAAATGTTTGTTGATCTTCACTGGACCACTCTTCAAGCTTCTTGCCTTTATTCCGATTCATCGCTTCCAGGCCCGCCTTCAGCTCGGGGATGTCGCGGAATTGACGGCGAACCTCTTCAATCATGGACATGGCGGCACGGCCCACTGCTTTCATAGAAAGTGCAGAGAACAGGAAGGGAAGCATAGCGCCAATGAACAATGAAGCCATTACATAGGGATCTGTTATTTGAACAGATAAGCTGGTTACCGGATGGGTCTGCTCATATGCGGTTATAAAAGCTGCAAAAAGTGCCAGTGCAGTCAATGCAGCTGATCCAATGGCAAATCCTTTCCCGATGGCAGCAGTTGTGTTCCCTACTGCATCAAGTTTGTCGGTACGTTCGCGAACTTCACTGGGAAGCTCCGACATCTCGGCAATACCACCGGCGTTATCAGAAATTGGTCCGTAGGCGTCAACGGCAAGCTGGATTCCGGTATTCGAAAGCATCCCCACAGCGGCAATGGCGATTCCGTAGAGGCCGGCCATGTAATAAGCACCGATAATAGCAGTGGCTATTATAACAATCGGAATAGCCGTGGAAATCATACCGACGCCGAGGCCTGCAATAATGTTTGTTGCAGAACCGGTGACCGACTGTTTTACAATAGAAATTACGGGATTGGTTCCGGTTCCGGTGTAGTGTTCGGTAATCAATCCAATAAGCAGGCCTGCTGCTAATCCAAAGATGGTAGCCCAAAAAACGCCGCCTGGTGTGTACTCGACACCATTGAACATCCACGTTTCAGGGAGCATCCAGTGAATAAGGAACCAGGAAGCAACCAGCATCACAATAGCTGAGGCAAACTCACCAATGTTAAGCGCTGTTTGCGGGTTGCCGCCTTCTTTAACGCGGACGAAGAACGTTCCCATGATAGAGGTCAAAATTCCGGTACCTCCCAATACAAGTGGAAGCAGTACGGCCGACAGGCCATTGAAGTTATCGGCCCATTCCGGATTCGTAATGAAAGCCGCACCGAGCACCATTGCACCAATAATAGAGCCTACATATGATTCAAAAAGGTCAGCTCCCATACCGGCAACGTCGCCTACATTATCACCAACGTTATCAGCGATAGTAGCAGGGTTCAATGGATGATCTTCGGGAATACCGGCTTCAACTTTTCCTACAAGATCAGCACCTACATCGGCAGCTTTGGTGTAAATACCACCGCCTACACGCGCAAAGAGAGCGATGGATGAAGCACCGAATGAGAAGCCGGTTACAATGGCCAGCACTTTATTTACAGCGGTTGCACTTTCAAGGCCAAACATATTACCGTAAATGATGAATAGCGTGCTCAGCCCCAATATACCTAAACCAACTACGCCGAGCCCCATAACAGAACCACCGGCAAAGGCAATATTCAGTCCTTCACCCAAGCTGCTTCGTGCAGCATTGGTGGTACGTACATTGGCTTTGGTTGCAACTTTCATTCCAATAAAGCCTGCAAGTCCCGAGCAAATAGCACCCGCAACGAAAGAGAGGGAGATCAACCAGTGGGAAGTTTCTGGATTTGCAGAAAGACCCAGGATGACAGCCACACAAAGCACAAAAATAGCCAGCACTTTATATTCGGCTTTCAGGAAAGCCATGGCGCCCCGGGCAATATGTGAACTGATGTCGCCCATTTTCTTGGTTCCGACATCCTGTTTGGAAACCCAGGATGATTTAAAAAACGTATAAAGCAGCGCTATTACGCCTGCTGCCAGTACTAAGTAGGTTATTAAGGTATTCATGTTAGGATTGATTTATTGTCAGCGTTTAATCGTCGGTTAGTTAAATTTGTTCATAGCTGTATCGATATCTTCTTCAGTGAAGCTTAAAACGGCATCGGCAGCTTTTTCAATAGCAATATCCATTATTTCGCGTTGGTTGGCATCAAAAGGAGAGAGAACGTACTGCACTTGTTGCCCATCCCTGAAATCATTGCCAATGCCAATACGCAGCCGTGGAAATTTGTTGGTTCCCAGCTTTTGAATAATGTCTTTGATCCCGTTATGTCCGCCGGCGCTTCCGCCCGGCCGCAACCGTAGGGTACCCGCGTCAATATTCAAATCGTCATAACAAACCAGGCATTCATGTGGCTGCATTTTATACCAGTGCACGGCCTGTTGCACAGCGTTCCCGCTGTTATTCATATATGTTGTCGGCTTTATCAATGTAAGCTGATGCTCACCATGCCGGGCTTTTGCTTCATAAAATAAGCCCTTGCCGGGTTTCAGTTGTACTGAAAGCCGGTTTGCCAATTTGTCTATTAATTCGAACCCAATATTATGGCGGGTGCCAGCGTATTTACTTCCCGGATTTCCCAGTCCAACTATCAGGGGCATAATGTTAATACGCTGGCGTTAGAACCAATTTATTTTGTTTCTTCTTCATCGGCTCCTTCTTCGCCTTCCGCCTCTTCACCCTCTGCGGGCTCTTCACCTTCGGGCAATTCTTCGCCTTCTGGCAATTCACCTTCTTCGAGCTCTTCTTCACTTGGCTCTTCGGTGATAAGTGAGGAAGTAAGTAGTTCTTCGGATTTTGGAGGACGAATGGTAACGATCGTTCGGCTTACATCATCAAGTGGAACGATGCCTTCGAGTTCGAGGTCGCGCACATGCAGGTTGTCGCCAATTTCCAGCTCTGAAATATCAATAGTGTAATCGCCGGGAATATTCTCAGGCAGCACCTTGATACGCAGAATGTGCATCGGCTGGAAAATACGTCCGCCGCCGTCGCGTACACCTACAGGGGTTCCTTCAAGTCGAATAGGCACGCTCAGTGAAACTTTGTGATCATCGGACAGTGCGTATAAATCAAAATGGACCGGACGATCAGTAACGGGATGAAACTCCGTCTTTTTCAGGAGTGTCTTATAGGTGGTACCGTCAATGTCCAGTTCAATGATCTGGCGCTTGCTTACCGACAGAATTTTTTCGAGTTCGAGTTCATCAACAGAAAAGTGAACATTTTCGTCAATTTCCGGTCCGTATAGTACGGCAGGAACCCGCATGGAATCGCGGAGTGCGTCGGCTGCCTTGCGGCCGGTTTCTCTTTTTTCGCCTTTCAGTGTTATAACTTCTGGAGTAGTCATGATTTGCTAAACATTAATGTTAATCGTCAAAAAGTGCGCTTATCGTATCATTTGTATGGATACGCTGAATTGCTTCTGCAAATATGGATGCTACGCTAAGCACTTTAATTTTCTTTGATGGCTTGCGCAGCGGTACTGTATCGGTCACAAGCAATTGGTCAATCGGTGAATCTTCGATGCGCTGGTACGCCGGACCCGATAAAATAGGGTGCGTACAAGTTGCCATAATATTCAATGCTCCTCGTTCTTTCAGCGCCGAAGCCGCATTTGTCAGCGTTCCGGCGGTATCAATCAGGTCATCGACGATCAGTATATTTTTACCTTCCACTTCGCCGATGATGTTCATGATTTCGGCAACGTTTGCCTTTGGCCGCCGCTTGTCAATAAAAGCAAGGCTTGCGCCCAGCTGTTTGGCATAGGAGCGGGCCATCTTAAGGCTGCCCACATCGGGAGCAACAACCACGAGGTTCTCAATAGGTTGGTCCTGAAAATGATCGATGAACAATCGACTTGCATACAGGTGATCCAGCGGTATATCAAAAAAGCCCTGGATCTGGGCTGCGTGCAAGTCCATTGTTAAAATACGATCTGCACCGGCTTCACTAAGGATATTTGCCTTTAGCTTTGAAGCGATCGAAACCCGCGGGCGGTCTTTCCTATCCTGCCGTGCATATCCAAAATAGGGGATCACCGCCGTAACTCGCTTGGCAGATGCGCGTTTGGCTGCATCCAGCAGCAGTAGCAGTTCCATAATATTATCGCCCGGTGGCGGCGTGGACTGAACCACAAAAATATCTTCTCCTCGAATACTTTGCTCATACTTAACATACAATTCCCCGTCGGAAAAAGGTTTAATGGTAACCTTTCCAAGATCAGTCCCATATTTTTCGGCAATAGCCCGCGAGAGAGCAAGATTACTGCGACCCGCGAATATGGCTAAAGGCGTATCCAAGGAATGTGTTGATTCGAGAGTTAAAAATAAAAAGGATGGCTTTTCAGTCACCCTTCCAATTCAATAAAGTGTGTTGGCCGGGGAGGATTCGAACCCCCACTGACGAGACCAAAACCCGCTGTCCTGCCATTAGACGACCGGCCAAGAAATCCTGATTTTCACAGATTCTGATGATATGAATTTACCGCTTTGGAATCAAGAAGAAATTACATCTTTAAATACCTTGCACTCTTCGCATCGGCCGGGCTGGCAGTACGCTCTCCATTGGTGCACGGCTCCAAGCTTTTGTTGGTATGTTGAAGGGGGAATATCGGCTTGTCGGAACAACCTTGTGACTGAGCCCGGAATATTTGTACGGTAATTTAACCAGGCATTATAAGCCGCGTTTGTATATCGTTCATTCGCTAACAGATCACCCAAAATGTAGAAGGCCGGCAGCCATACGGTACCCCATAAGACGCTGGCCCGTGCTTCTCCCAATCCGGGTTGATATTCAAGTTGCTGGCGACACCATGTAAAAGATTGGCGGATGTCTGTGCGCAACCACTCGGGAAATGGAATATTTTTGATTGTCCACAGAAGTTCACAGCCTTGTGCAATACGATGTTTTGGGTGATTATTTGGGCGACTGCCTTTTCGTTTCCAGTAGAAACCATCGGCTTTATTTTGCGGATCGATCCCTGCCATTCTTAGAGCCCGCACCGTAAGTTCCTGCTTTGCAGGGATAGCGGCGCTTTCTGAAAATAATTGTGCTCCCAATTTTTTCATTGGCTCGCGGTTGTGCGCAATACCGAGCCCATCGAATAGCGCAATAATCAGTAATTTTTTCCACGCTTTAGACAATGGCAGGCTGGGGTCGTAGAATTGCAGCAGGTCGTTAACTTTCTGTTCAAAATACTCTTTATGAGCTTTTTTAATCTGTTGTTCAAAAGCTTCATGTGAAATAAAAGAAAGATTGCCGGCACAGGGGAGCGTATTTTGCTGTTGGTACTGTGCAAAAAATTTTTGCAGTGGCAGGGCCAGGTGTTGCTTTATAGACAGGGTGGGTATGGCAGTTTGATCGGGACGATAAACATCAGCATGGGTTTTATCTTCGTAAACAACATGGAGGATTACCCGATTGTAGTTTTGGTCGGTATGATGCCGGTGATGTATCCAATCCCGGGGCGACCAGTGAATTTCTATATCACCATAAAAGGTAAGGAATCCAATGGCTATGCGGGCGTTCAGGAAGTCGGGACCGTCGGAAGCGTTGTTTGTACCGGGATCATAAATAACGATTTCTTTATTGTTTGTAGTAAATAACCTGCGATTTTCGAAATGCCGGTTTTCCCACACCCAATGGAGCAAGCGCTCGTTATATGATGGATGATCATCCATAAATCATTCCCTGGCGCGACAGCGGCTTGTTTAGTTCTTTTCTTGTGAATGTTGTATTTTAAATGTAATTAAACCTTATCGATTATAGTAGAATTATTTGATGTTTTATTAATTTAACTGATTGGAAAAGATGAGTACTACATCTCCTGCATCATCCGAAATTTTATTAATGAGCGAAGACCGAATCAACCGGTCAATTAACCGAATAGCCTACCAGATTGCCGAAGAAAACAGAGATGAAGCTGATCTCCTTATTGTAGGAATAAAAGATCGGGGATTCGAGGTAGCCAGGTTGCTGGCCGGGCACCTTTCCTCCCTTACAGATAGAAAAGTTTCTCTTTACCAGTATACAGTTGATTCAGGAATGGAGGAAGACTTTGAAAACGGTGACGCAGAGTTTAGATATATGGTGTTAGTTGATGACGTTATTTTTTCGGGACAAACCATGTTTACAGCATTAGAGAGTATGATGAGAAAAGTTGAGCCAACCATTGTGCGTACAGCCGCACTGGTTGATCGCGGCCATCGTCAACTTCCTGTCGAAGCGGCCTTTGTGGGGCTTGAACTTCCCACAAAGCTAGATGAGCACGTTCAGGTGTTAACAGAGCCCGGCCTGGTAAAGAAAGTTGTTTTAAAGAATTCATCTGATTAATTTTGGCATATATTAAAAAGATTAAATTTACATCTTTAGGCGGCATGGTTAAACGGTTATCTCTTTCATTATTTTTTTTTGCGTTATTGCTTACCTCTTTAAATGTACAGGCACAGGAAGCCATTGCCATCAGTAAGCTGGTTTCTGATGAGGAGGGAATCAGTGCTCGTGATATATCCAAGATTAATGAGACCATTATTATCAGTGATACCCTGGTCGGCTGGGACCATAGTTGGGTGAGCGGGCTCAACGGAGCACAGGCTGCCTACAGCAACTGGAGCGGGGGTGGTGTAAATACGATCAGTGTTACGGGTTCAACAGTTTTTAATGCTCTTTATCGCGAAGGAAAGTATGCTTACGGGTTTTCTACTAATTTGAAATACGGAAAAGCACGTATTGCCGAGCAGGGCACGCGTAAAACAGATGATCGCATTGCCGTTAATAATAAGTTTAGTTACCGGTTTGATGAGCAATGGAATGCGTTTGCAAATATCAACTTTAGCACACAGTTCGATCAGGGCTTTGATTACAATGTGGCTGATGATGAAGACCCGATTCTGATATCAGAATTTTTTGCCCCGGCCTATTTCACACAAATTGTTGGCATTGGCTTTGTGCCCACTAATTACTTTACTGCCGAAGCAGGGTTGGCGATGAAGGAAACGTTTGTAGTAAACGACTCACTTTCAACCCGTTATGGGTTAGATACCGGAGATAACTTCCGTTTTGAGCCGGGTTATGCGTTTGCTCTTGGTTTTGAAAAAGAAGTGGTAACTAATTTAAAGTTAATAAGCAGTGTTGAGACGTTTACCAACCTGCGCCGCCATGTCGATCGTACTGATGTTGCTTTTTCTAATGAGTTGATCGGGAAAATCAATGATTTTTTAAATATGTCATTCCAATTCGTGGCAATTTATGATGAGGACTTTAGCAGAAAAGCACAGATCAAACAGGTGCTTTCCGCGGGCGTTTCGGTTAATATTTTATAAGCTCCTGGAGCCAGATACAACTGCAGCTTCAAATACCCTGTGACTCTTCTTACCTCTACATTTATCCAATATAAAGGGTCCAATTTTCAGCGATAATTATCTGGCATCCACTATCCGGATTTTACATCTTGTATCCTTCCCTACATATCAAACTCGATGCCTTGTGCCAGTGGAAGCTCGTCGCTCCAGTTGATGGTATTGGTTTGTCGACGCATATACGCTTTCCAGGCATCCGAGCCGGATTCACGTCCGCCTCCGGTCTCTTTCTCACCGCCAAAGGCGCCGCCAATTTCAGCGCCGCTGGTGCCAACATTAATGTTGGCGATACCACAATCCGACCCGCGACTACTTAGAAAGGTCTCGGCTTCGCGCATATTCAGCGTAAACATAGATGAGCTTAAACCCTGTTTTACACCATTATGCATTGCAATAGCATCATCCAGATTGCTGTATTTTATCAGGTATAAAATAGGAGCAAAAGTTTCTTCCTGGACGATGTCGAAATCATTTTCCGCGATGGCAATTGCAGGTCGAACGTAGTGCCCGCCGTCAAGCTTGGCATCATCATCAATTGGCTCACCGCCGTAGATGATTTCACCTCCGGCTTGTTCAATTTCCTCTAAAGCTTTCTGCATGTTTTCAACTGCCTGGTGATCAATCATCGGACCAACAAGGGTGTCTTCATCCAGGGGGTTGCCGATATTCACGTCTTCATAAATTTCCAGCAGGCGATTTTTAACCTGGTCAAAAATAGACTCGTGCACAATCAAGCGACGGGTAGAAGTGCAGCGCTGCCCGCAGGTACCTACCGAGCCGAAGGCCGTTGCGCGGACAGCCATCTCAATATCGGCATTTTCAGAAATGATTATAGCATTATTCCCGCCCAGTTCAAGTATTGTTTTACCAAGGCGTGCGCCCACGGTTTGGGCTACCTGCTTACCCATGCGAATGGATCCTGTTGCCGAAATAAGCGGGATACGATCGTCTTCTGTCATCCACTCACCAACTTCGCGTCCGCCGGTAATCAAGTTAAAGATACCTTCCGGCAGATCATTCTCTTTGAGCACTTCCGCGATAATATTTTGTACCGCTACGCCACACAGTGGTGTTTTTTCCGAACCTTTCCAAATAACGACATCACCACAGACGGCGGCGATCATGGCATTCCAGCTGTAGACTGCTACCGGGAAGTTGAACGCAGAAATTACACCGCAGATTCCCAGGGGATGCCACTGCTCATACATACGGTGATTCGGACGCTCTGATTGCATCGTTTTTCCATAGAGCTGGCGCGATTGTCCTACAGCAAAATCGCAGATGTCAATCATCTCCTGTACTTCACCCAGTCCTTCCTGATAAATTTTACCCATCTCATAGGCAACCAGTTTCCCGAGGTCATCTTTATATTCGCGAAGCTTCAACCCGATTTGCCGCACAATTTCACCGCGTTTCGGAGCGGGCGTCATGCGCCACTCTTTAAAAGCCTTTTGTGCGGTTTCTACTACCTTATCATAATCTTCACGGGTAGTTTGCGTGGTATCGGCAATGTGGGAGCCGTCGGTCGGAGTACTGCTTGTTAGCGTTTTGCCCTGTTCTGCGCTCCAGCTTTTTTGCCCCGTACTGGTTCCGGGATTGGTGCCTTCAATACCTAAATTTTTGAGAAAATCCATAAAATGTGATTGTTGGTTTTTTAAAATTTCATGGCTAAGATAAGGATTGTAGGTGGTAATTCGTATTGCGTATTTTAAGCTTCTTACAAATAATTTTAATAAAAAAATCTTCGGATGAAGCCCGATCCCGTTTCAAATAGAACACTAACCCTTCTTCGGAAACTCAACCAAAAAAAATATCGTCAGCGGGAGCAGTTGTTTTTAATTGAAGGCGCCCGTGCTGTACAGCAAGTTTTAGAAAACGGTTCCCTTGAGGTTCACGAGCTTTTTTTTGATGAAAGGCAGGAATACTGGCTCCAAGAGCAATGGAGCGCGCGTATTCAGAGAAAGGAGGCATCAATAATCGATAGCAAACCGTTTGCCGAAGTAAGCGATACCGATAATCCGCAGGGCGTAATTGCCCTGTGCCGGATGCCCGGGGAAGCTGAACCGGAGAAGCTGGCCGGCCTGGAAGGTGTGATTCTGGCCACCGATGCCGTGCAGGATCCGGGTAATCTGGGGACGTTGATTCGTACAGCCGCATGGTTTGGTGTGAATGCGTTTATTTCAGGCCAAGGCACGGTGGACCTGTTTCATTCGAAAGTGGTGCGGAGCACGGCGGGGGCTACGGGTACAATACCATTTATCAATGGAGATCTTAGTGAGACATTGCCGGTTTTTGAGCAAAACGGATGGCAGGTTGTACTGCTTGATGCCGGTGCCGGATCAGTGCCACTGCAACAGCTTGACCGAACGGATAAAACGATCATTATTGTCGGGAATGAAGCCCACGGCATTGATGCCTTATTAGCGGCTGATCACCGTAAAAGGGCACGCATTGTATCACCGCGGAGCAGCAATAATGTAGAAAGCCTGAATGCGGCAATTGCCGCTTCCATTGCGTTGTATGCGTTGAGTTGAGGTTGCATGATGCAGGTTTCAGCTTAAGGCTTAGGTTAACGTTTTAAAATTCTGAAAATAAAATTCCAATTTTTAAAAAGAAGTTATTTTCCAGCATCCAGCATCCAGCATCCAGCATCCAGCATCCAGCATCCAGCATCCAGCATCCA
>JAFGWN010000023.1 GCA_016937115.1 Balneolaceae bacterium
CTCCAACCAGCGGGCACGCTCCCTTTTTCTGGACATCAGAACCAAAAAACCCGGATTTGATCTAAAAGAAAATGAGTTTTACGACGGTATTGAAGGCTATACCTTTCTGGTGAAGAATATCACCAATGAGTCCGATTCGCTGTATAATGTCACCTTGTTTCAGGAACCTTCATCCAATGAACAGGAAGCAATTATCAGGGCCCAGCGGGGACATTTGGAAAGCAGCAGTGATCAAACCATGACGCTCTATTTATATGACGGATCGGTTCTTCGATATCTCAACCGCATAGAGAACGGTAAGAAAACCAACGTGCTGGAAGAGACGAGTTTTCAACGACATCGTATCAGTTTTGACCTCTCTGCTATGGCCTTCAACCGATCAAACCCGGATAAACACTCCCGAAACGACCGCACGATGGACATTAAGGCGATGCGGGCGGTAGTTGATACACTGGCAAAGGAGATACAAAATGAAAAAGAACAGGTCTATTCCCAGAATACATTTGAGCCGTTGCAGTCCGGAGAGATTATGACCCATAATCGGCAGAACGTACTTCCAAACGATACCACCGCCAAAGAACCGTATCCTTCGCAATATGTGATATTGCAGGAACCATCATCGCGTGCTCTGCAACAAGTTATTTATACTGATGCGCTGAGTGAATTGCGGAGCTACCGCTCATCGTACGAAAGTATGATGGTGAACACAAACTGGCGCACCAACCGCATCGCTAAATACTGGGTAGAGATTCACAAGAAAATAGCGCTTCCCCTGGCCTGTATTATATTTGTGTTGATTGGTGCCCCCATCGGCATGTATACAAAAAAAGGAAATCTCGGGTATGCCGCCCTTATCAGTGCAGGTTTCTTAACGTTTTTCTGGATTGCCATTATCCAGGGCGAAAAACTGGCTGACCGCCTTTTTATTTCTCCGTTTACCGGTATGTGGTTTGCCAATATTTTACTGGGAATCATCGGCATAATCATGGTTATAAATATTAGCACCCCATTTCAAATATCGAACCTTTGGAAAAACCGTGATTAAAAAACTGGATAAATATATTTTTCTTCGGCTTCTAACGATTACCCTATTTGTACTGGCCGTGTTAATCTTCATTTTTGTGGTAATCCATTTTTCAGATCACAGCGAAGATTTTACCGACAACGGTGCCCAACTGGCCGAGATATTCGGTGTCTATTACCTCAATTACATCCCAGAAATCATCCGGCTGGTTACTCCGGTAGCTATTTTCATTGCCTGCCTCTACCTGACCGGACAAATGGCGGAGCGACTGGAAATTACAGCCCTCAAAGCTGCGGGTATCAGCCTGTACCGGTTAATGGCCCCGTATCTTGCTTTTGGAATTTTAGCTATGGGGATCATCAGCTACCTGGATGGATTTGTCGTACCAAAGACCAACGCCAAGCGGTTTGCTTTCGAAAATAAATATCTGAATAAGAGCTCAGATGATATCGACAATCGGAAATTATACCGCCAGGAATCGGCGAATACCTTAATGAAGGTCAACTATTTTGATGCAAATGAAAACCGGGGCTTTCGGGTTGAGCTCATTCACTTTTCGGGTGACAGTATTAAACAAACGACCTCGATAGAACAGATGCACTGGCTCGAGGAATCGCAACAATGGCGGCTTCTGGACCTTGAACGACGAACATTCACCTCAAAGGGATTCATCGATACCCACGCCGACACAACCGATACCACCTTAAACGTACTGCCGCGTGATCTTGCCCGTACCACTTCTGACATCTACCAACTTACCTATCCCAAAGCCTATAACTATATTCAATCTATTGAGCGAAGCGGAGCGGGCTCGGTTGGAACGCCCAAAGTGCAATTTTACGGACGACTTGTGTATCCGTTATCGATTATAGTTGTAAGTATCGTAGGCTTTGCGCTCGCTTCGGTACGCAGGCGCGGAGGCAAAGGGTTTTACATTGCCGCAGGACTGGGTATCAGCTTTCTGTATCTGGTATTTATGAAAATAATTGAACCCTTCGGCGGTGAAGGCGTATTGACCCCACTGATGGCTGTTTCGATACCCCACCTGTTCTTCTTTGTGGTGGGTGTAATCCTTCTGCTTAATGCCAGAAAATAACCTGAAGCAGAAAAAAAACGATCTCTTGTTCTTAATTTAGCTTTTCTTTAGACTGGGAATTGATTCTCACAATAGTATCCCCCTGCATTGGAAACTTACGAAACCGAGTAGTTTGGCGACTCTTTTGTGATTTGCACCGAATGCGGATGACTTTCTTTATACGATGCCGATGATATTTGAACAAATTCAGCTTGCTGGAGTGATCGTATATCGGCCGCTCCCACATAGCCCATGGCCGCCCGCAAGCCCCCTTCCATCTGATGAACCACTTCACCAAGAAAGCCTTTATACGGCACACGTCCCTCAATACCTTCAGGAACGAGCTTTTTGATGTCGTCCTCAACGTCTTGAAAATATCTATCCTTCGAGCCTTTTTCCATCGCCCCAAGGCTACCCATACCCCGGTATGATTTGTATTTGCGGGACTCATAAATAATCGTCTCACCCGGACTTTCATCAACCCCTGCAAACATCGATCCCATCATCACCGCATCGGCGCCGCCAGCAATCGCTTTGGGAATATCTCCGGTCTGTTTGATGCCGCCGTCTGCAATAAGCCCGACACCATTTTCGCGCGCATATTCGGCCACTTCCATCACTGCGCTGAGTTGTGGAACTCCAACACCGGTAACAACGCGGGTAGTACAAATTGAGCCTGGCCCAACGCCCACTTTTACAATATCCGCGCCGGCGTTGGTCAGTGCCTCAGCCGCACCCCTGGTGGCAATATTTCCTGCAATAAGATTTAGGTCAGGATAGTTTTTCTTGACCTTCTTAACCATTTCAATAACACCGGCCGAGTGGCCGTGTGCCGTATCAATAGTAATAACATCCACCCCGGAATTGACTAATGCTTCTACGCGATCCATCGTATCGGTAGTGACTCCAACAGCTGCGCCCACCCGCAGACGGCCCATATCGTCCTTGCAGGCATTGGGAAAGTTCATCTTCTTCTCAATATCCTTAAAAGTGATCAGCCCCACCAATTTCATAGCGGCATCAACAATAGGTAATTTTTCAACTTTGTGCTCCTGAAGTATTTGCTCGGCCTCTTTCAATGTAGTTCCTTCCCGTGCGGTGATGAGATTTTCGCTCGTCATGATAGTGTTGAGCGGCTTATC
>JAFGWN010000204.1 GCA_016937115.1 Balneolaceae bacterium
CAACAACGATTCAATATCTTCGGCTTTGCTGATCCATTCATCATCGTTAACTGCCGACTCATAGGCATTATAAATTTGATTGGCCTTTGAATAGGTGACGTTGCCCATGGCCGATTCGAGGAGATCAAACTTAACCTGATCGGCAGAAACTTTTTGGATGATTTCAAGTCGCTGGTCTGCCGTCAGATAGTTCAAAATTTCACCGTAAAGCTTATTGGCATCGAGGGTGAGTGTGTTGTCAAGATTATCTTTGCCCATAACTTGGTGAAGCTTGCTTAAGGCATTGGCAAACTGCTTTAATTGAAAATCGACGAGGGCAGAAGTATAGACCGACTCAAAGTAAATTGCTGGCGGTGTATCCGGTGATATATTATTGAGGTTGGATTGTGCTTGTTGGTAACGCCCCATGGCGTAGAAGCTCTTTCCGGCAAACAGATACGCCCTTGGATCCTGTAGTTCACTCAATGCAGAAGCAGCCCGTTCGTAATCTCCGTCCTCGTATAACTCCAGGCCAACTTCAAACTGCTGGGATTGGGCAAAAGCAGGTTGAATAATTATACCTGCCAAAATTAAACCTGCGATAACAGATAGAACTTTTTGTAGAAAAGAATTCATAAGATGGAATGTAGACAAATCCTGACGGTTTTCTGTAAATGTAGTAATAATTTAACAGCTTCTCTGTAAAAAAGTTCTGCTAAACATTACTCCCACTCGATTGTTGCAGGCGGTTTGGAACTTACGTCATACGCCACGCGGTTAATGCCCCGCACTTCATTGATAATCCGGTTGGAAATATTGGCCAGAAAGGGATGCGGCAAATGTGCCCAGTCGGCAGTCATACCGTCAACGCTGGTAACAGCCCGCAGAACGGCTGTAAATTCATAGGTACGCTCATCACCCATCACGCCCACACTTTGCACCGGCAGCAAGACGACAAGCGCTTGCCAAACTTTATCATAGAGATCATTCTTTTGCAATTCCGATATAAAAATAGCATCAGCTTTACGCAGGATATTGAGTTTTTCACGAGTGATGTCGGAAATGACACGAATGCCCAGTCCCGGGCCGGGAAAAGGATGTCGTTTGATGAATTGTTCCGGTATACCAAGCGACCGTCCCACATTGCGTACTTCGTCTTTGAAAAGCTCACGAACCGGCTCCACGAGATCAAGGTTCATCTCATCGGGCAATCCGCCTACATTATGGTGTGATTTGATAGTAGCCGACGGCCCCTTGAAGGAAATGCTTTCGATGACGTCGGGGTAAAGGGTGCCTTGTGCCAGATACTTGAATGATTTGTCATTGGCAATAGCGTCATCAAATACGTTAATGAAGGTATTGCCGATGATCTTGCGCTTTTCTTCGGGATCAAAAACACCTTTCAATTCAGATAAAAATTGATCGCTTGCGTCAATACCCTTAACCGGCAGATTGAGCTCCTTTTTGTATAATTCAAGGACATTTTCAAATTCATTCTGGCGCAGCAGCCCGTTATCAACAAATATACACTGCAGCTGATCACCAATGGCACGGTGAATGAGGGTCGCCACAACGGTAGAATCCACACCGCCCGAAAGGGCACACAGCACCCGGTCATTGCCTACACGCTCTCTAATTTCCTGGATGGTGGAATCAATGAATGATTCGGCTGTCCAGGTTCCTTCAAGTCCGCAGACTTCGGTAATGAAGTTTTTTATAATCTGCTTTCCGTAAACGGTGTGTACAACCTCGGGATGAAATTGCACCCCATAAACAGGCCTGGAATTATGCCGCACAGCAGCCACCCGGGCATTGTCGGTGTGACCAATAATACGGTAGTTGTCATCCAGCTTTTTAATGTGATCACCGTGACTCATCCACACAACAGATTCTCTGGGCATATTCCGGAAAAGATCACGGTCATCGTCTACAATAAGTTCAGAGCGGCCAAATTCCCGGCGTTCAGCCTTTTCTACGCTTCCCGGTATGGCATGATCCGCCAGCAGTTGAAGTCCGTAACAAACGCCCAAAATAGGAATTCCGGCTTGCAGAATTTCTTCGTTAAAAGCGGGCGCATCACCATCATTTACACTTTTGGGGCCGCCTGAAAGAATGAGCGCACTGGGGGGGTGGCTGGAAAAAGAATCGAGAGAAGTATCGAAGGGATGAATTTCACAGTAAACCTGTTGCTCTCGAACACGGCGTGCAATAAGCTGCGTGTATTGTGATCCGTAATCTAAAATGAGAATCCACTGATCCGGGCGGTGGTGCATGTAATTACATTAAGTTATCTAAACAGAAAAAAAACTTCGATGGAAGAATGTTGGCCAATTCTATTAATGGATGCCGGACGAGAGGTGTCAACTTGTTCTGCGATCCCGTATCTGGCATCTGTAATTTCAGGCAGTAATTTGGTCGTATTCGTCGGCGCTCATCAGCTCATCCAGCTCAGAAGCGTCGGCCAGTTCAATGGTAATCATCCAGCCGTCGCCATACGGATCATCATTGACAAGTTCAGGTTCTTCTTCCAGCTGTTCATTAATTGCAACGATTTCGCCGGATACGGGCGCATACAGTTCTGAAACGGTTTTCACAGCTTCAATCGTGCCGAACTCTTCATCTTTTTCAAAAGTGAATCCCGGCTCTTCAAGTTCAACAAAAACGATATCACCTAATTCGCTCTGGGCAAAATCTGTAACGCCAATTGTGGCTGTACCGTCACCATTGTCCTTAATCCATTCGTGCTCGCGCGTATATTTTAAATTTGTAGGATTACTCATAGCTGTTTTGCAGGTAAGCGTTAATTGTCAGGATTATATTTAAATTCACTTTCGAGATAGTGCGTGTTGAATGTCCCTTTTTTAAAATTCTCATCATTCATAAGCTGCAGCTGATAGGGGATGGTTGTTTTGATGCCTTCAACAACAAACTCGGATAGCGCCCGCCGCATACGGTTAATGGCATCCTTTCGTGTTGGAGCGCTTACAATCAGCTTGGCAATCATTGAATCGTAATGGGGCGGAATGCGATAGCCCACATACGCATGGGTGTCTATTCGTACGCTGTGGCCGCCCGGCGGATGAAATACGTTGATAGTACCGGCGGAGGGACGGAAATTATGTTCCGGATCCTCGGCATTGATGCGGCATTCAATGGAGTGACCACGCATCTTCAAGGGCTTGTCTTCTAATTTTTGTCCTGCTGCAGCCTTGATTTGCTCAGCTACCAGATCGTAATTGGTGATCTCTTCCGTAACCGGATGCTCTACCTGGATTCGGGTGTTCATTTCCATAAAGTAGAAGTCGTGGTTTTTATCAACCAGAAACTCAACGGTACCTGCACCTTCATAATCAACGGCTTTAGCAGCGTTAATAGCAGCTGCCCCCATTTTTTCGCGTAACTCGGGTGTCATGAGAGGCGAGGGCGCTTCTTCCAGAACTTTTTGATGGCGCCGCTGCAGCGAACAGTCCCGTTCACCCAGATGAATGATGTTGCCGTGCTGGTCGCCCAGAATCTGAATCTCAACGTGGTGCGGATTCTGAACCAGTTTCTCAATATACACCGCCGGATTGTTGAAGCCGGTTTCGGCTTCGCTTCGGCAGGTGCTAAAAGCCTGTTTCAGTTTTGATTCTTCAAATACTTCGCGCATGCCGCGGCCGCCGCCGCCGGCTGAGGCTTTAATCATCACCGGATAACCGATTTCATCACAAAGTTCTTTGGCTTCTTCGTATGTGTCAATCTCACCGTCGCTGCCCGGTACTACGGGAACATTGTTTTTAATCATTGTCTTTTTGGCAACGGCTTTATCACCCATCGTGGAAATCATTTCCGGTGAAGGGCCGATAAACTTTACATCGTGCTCGGAGCAAATGCGGGAAAACTCTGCATTTTCGGACAAGAATCCATACCCGGGATGAATAGCATCGGCGTTAGTGATTTCGGCAGCAGCCAAAATGCTGGGGATCTTAAGGTAACTTTCCCTGCTGGGCGGGGGCCCGATACAAACGGCTTCATCGGCAAATTTCACATGCAGGCTGTCGGTATCGGCCGTAGAATAAACCGCTACGGTTTTGATGTCCATTTCTTTACAGGTGCGAATAATACGGAGTGCAATTTCGCCTCTGTTGGCGATAAGAATTTTATCAAACATGAATTTATAATCTTAACCTATGACAAATAGCGGCTGATCAAACTCAACAGCTTCGGCATTTTCCACGAGAATTTTCTTTATTTCTCCGGAATATTCCGATTCAATTTCGTTCATAATTTTCATTGCTTCGACGATACAAAGTGTGTCTCCTTTTGATACCTGATCGCCGACTTTTACAAATGCATCATCATCCGGAGACGGGGCCTCGTAGAAGGTGCCGACAATGGGTGATTTTACCACATCACCGGATATTTCTTCTTTCTTTTCGCCTGATGACTCATCGGAAGCCCCTTGCTGTTGCCCGCCACCAGGTTGTTGCGCCTGTTGTTGTACGGGCTGCTGCGGAGCGGCCGGCATCTGGTACTGCACCGGTGCACTTGAGCCCTGAGCAACATCCGGGGTTTTCTTGACTTTTATTTTGAAATCGCCTTCCTCAATCGTTACCTGATTGACTTCGCTCTCGGCGATCATATCCAGAATTTTTTGTATTTCTTTGAGATCCATAATATCCGTTAGTTAGATTTTACACGTTCAATATATTCCGATGTGCGGGTATCAACTTTAACTTCTTCGCCTTCGTTGATAAAAAGCGGTACTTGAACAACGGCACCCGATTCCAGCGTTGCCGGCTTGCTGCCGCCCTGCGCTGTATCTCCGCGAACACCGGGATCGGTTTTAGCAATGGTAGCTGTAATATGGTCGGGAGGTTCCGCATATAATATCTGGTCATTATCTACATCAATGACCAACGTACAAACCTGGCCTTCAGCTATGAACTGGGGCTTTTCGATCCGTTTTTCTTCAACGGGGACCTGTTCAAAGGTTTCCTCGTGCATAAAATAGTAGAGGTTGCGCTCCATATAGAGAAATTGGTAGGGATGGCGTTCTACGCGCACTTCCTGGAGCTTTTCGCCAGATCGAAACGTTTTTTCTATCGTCTTTTCATTGACGACGCCTTTAAGCTTTGTGCGGATAAAAGCGCCGCCCTTGCCTGGCTTTACGTGCTGGTAATCAATGATAGAGTAGAGTTCATCATCCAGATCGATTACCATCCCGGTTCTGAAATCTGACGTTGAAATTTTTCCCATAAAGTTATTTAGATGCTTCAGATTTAAAGCTCAAAAATAGGGCGTGACCGGAAGGATAACAAGAACAAAATCCAACGGCTACAAATAACCTGTATTAAACTTTAAAATAAACCGAGCGCACTCAGCAGATTGTACAAAATTACTACCGGACAGATAAACATAATGAATACTTTCCAGGTTTTACCGACTATGCTGTTTCGGAAATTATTATTCCCAAGCTCCAGTTCATCCAATGCTTTATCCGTTTTCCAGACATAGCTGAGGAACAGGCAGATCATTATGCCTCCGAGCGGAAGTCCGACCTGGCTGAAGATGAGGTCAATCGTACCGATCAGGCCTGTATTAAATGCAATAACTATGGATATCGCCAGAATACCCAGCCCGATATACAGTGCGGCATCTTTTCGTTTTATTTTAAATTCATCAATGGCATACGATACGGGGACTTCGAGCAGAGAAATGGTAGAAGTGAGTGCAGCAACAGAAAGCAGCATAAAGAATGTTACGCCGAAGACCACTCCTAAAACACCTCCCAAGTCGTGAAATAAAGCAGGAAGCACCTGGAAGATCAGCGCAGGACCAGCGATGAGGTCGCCGGCCGAATCAAAAATGGAAATGCCTTGTGCCTGTGCCATATACATTGCGGGGATGATGAGAAGTCCTGCTAAAAAAGCTACAAGGGTATCGGTAAAGGTAACCAGTGCGGCGGCCTGTGGTACGTTTTCTTTGCGGCTGAGATATGAGCCGTATGTTATTAAGGCACCCATCCCGAGGGAGAGCGAGAAGAAGGCTTGTCCCATCGCTGCAAAAACAAGACCGGGAGTGACTTCACTGAAATCTGGTTGAAGATATACTGCTAACCCTTCTCCACTTCCCGGTTGGGTAATCACATAGCCAATAAGAATAAAGAGCACAATAAAAAGGAGGGGCATGAGCGTTTTTGTTGCTTTCTCAATACCGTTACTCACACCGCTGCGAATAATTGAAATGGTACAGGCCATAAATGCAACGGCAAAAAGCGCGTTGAGCCAGCCATTGCTTGTATCCGCAATCCATGTGGCCCATCCTGTCATGCCTGCAGCAAAGAAAATCTCTTCAAACACGTAGCTGACCGTCCACCCGGCTACAACGGTATAGAAGGAGAGGATCATCACGCCGCAAAGCACGCCCCACATACCAATCAGCGGATAGAGTTTATTGGAGCTGAGTGCTTTAAATGCACCTACTGGATTTTTCCCCGTTCGCCGGCCAATGCCAATTTCAGCCATCATTACCGGGTAACCAATTAAAAAACAGCAGACAAGATAGATCAGCAGGAAGGCGCCGCCGCCGTTGGAAGCCGCTTCGGTGGGGAAGCGCCAGATGTTGCCTAATCCTACCGCCGAGCCTGCTGCTGCCAGGATGAAGCCGAGTTTCGAGTTCCAGTTACCGCGTCCTGTTATTTCCGAATCAGCCAAGTTGCCTCCGTTACCGTATTAATAATTTGTTAATGCGCGTAGTATAACAAACTTTCTTAAAAAAGTTAGCTATTGTTGACCCTTACAGTTGTAAAAATTTACGAAAGACAGGGATGGATAAAAAAATAAGGTTCCGACTACGTTCGTTTCACTCACTGCGCTCAACCTGACGTTGGAAGTTATTGATTTCATAATCTAAATAACGTTACATTGAGCCCAGCCCGCCACATAATTTATGTGCGGAGCAAGGTCGAAATATGACAGGCTAAAATCAATTTAGGTAACCGGACTTCCCGGAGCGGAGTCGGTTTCCACAAACTTCAGGCTGCCGTCGTCTTCTTCGGCCATTAAAATCATGCCGTTACTTTCTACACCCATTAGTGCTTTGGGCGCCAGGTTGGCCAACACACATACTTTTTGGCCGGCAAGTTCTTTCGGTTTAAAGTGCTTGGCAATACCTGAGACAATGGTACGTGTTTCAAAACCCAGATTTACAGTGAGCTTAAGCAATTTATCTGCCTTTTTAATTTCTTCTGCAGATATAATTTCGCCCGCCCGAATATCCATCTTCATAAAATCTCCGAACTGGATCTCTTCTTTCAGCGGTTCATAGTTATCAGCGCTTTCAGTATCAGCCGATTGTTGTTCAAGTTTGTTTAGCTGCTTTTCCACGATTTCATCCTCAATTTTATGGAATAATATTTCTCCTTTGTCTACCTGTGTGCCAATCGGTAACATGTCTCTTTGAACATCTTTCCACGCTGGTTTTTTATTTATTCCCAGCTGCTTTCGTAACTGTTCCATCTTTTGAGGCATGACCGGATCAAAAAGTACTGAGAGTGCAGCACAAAGCTGCAGGCAAACATGCAATGTGTTGTTGCAGATGGTCATATCTTCTTTGCGGGTGCGCCACGGCTCCATCTCCGTAAAGTACTTATTACCGATACGAGCCAGGTTCATCGTTTCGGCAATCGCTTCGCGGAGCCTGTAAGCATCGTAACTCTGTGCAATTTTTTCTTTTTGAACCTGAATTTGTTCAAGGGCTTCCAGATCTTTTTCGGAAGGATTTTCGAGCGGGGGAACGGTGCCGCCGGCATAGTTTTCCGTGAAACTGGTCGTTCGGTGCACAAAGTTGCCCAGAATATCGGCCAGTTCGCTATTTACTTTACCCTGAAAGTCTTTCCATGAAAAATCGGCGTCTTTGGTTTCCGGTAAAATGGTACCCAGCACATAGCGTAGTAAGTCGGCCTCAAACTCTTCGAGGAATTCATCCAGCCAAACGGCCCAACCCCGGGAGGTTGAAAATTTCTTTCCTTCCAGGTTTAAAAATTCGTTAGCCGGCACATTTTCAGGCATCACATAATCGCCGTGGAGCATTAACAGGGTGGGGAAGATGATGCAGTGAAACACGATATTATCCTTCCCGATAAAGTGGACTAATTCAGTGTCTTCATTTTGCCAGTATTCTTTCCACTTGTCTTCTTGTCCCTGTTCGGCGGCCCATTCACGGGTAGCAGAAATATACCCGATAGGAGCATCGAACCAGACATACATAACCTTATCTTCAAAACCTTCAACCGGTACCGGCACACCCCAACTTAAATCACGGGTCATAGCGCGATCGCTCAGCCCGTCATTCAGCCAGCTTTTAACTTGCCCCATCACATTGGGCTTCCAGTTTTTGCGTGTTTCCAGCCATTTTTCAAGCTCGGGTTGATAATCACCCAGTGGCAGGTAAAAATGTTCGGTTTTCCTGGTAACTGGAGTGTTACCGGTGATGGCGCTTTTGGGATTTATCAACTCGTTAGGCGACAGGGAGGTACCACAGCTTTCACACTGGTCGCCGTAGGCTTCTTCATATCCGCAGTTGGGGCAAGTGCCTTTAACATACCGATCGGGCAAAAACATGTCGGCCTCTTCATCATAAAGCTGCTCTTGTTCTTTTCGTTTGAATACGCCTTTGTCATAAAGATTGAGGAAAAAATCTTGCGCCGTTTTATAGTGGGCTTTTGAACTGGTACGCCCGTAATAATCAAAGTCGATACCGACGTTTTCAAAAATCTGTTTATTCTCGTTGTGATACTGATCCACGATATCTTGCGGGGTAACGCCCCTTTTTTCGGCGGCCAGGGTGATGGGTACGCCATGCTCATCGGAGCCACATATATGAATGATATCTTTATTTTGCAATCGTTTAAATCGCACAAATAAATCTGCGGGGAGATAGGCTCCGGCCAGGTGGCCTAAATGAATAGGACCATTCGCATAGGGTAGTGCAGAAGTTACAAGAATACGTTCAGACATGAAGTCAGTTAATCGTTATTAGTTGATTGGTACTCATTTAATTTGTCATTCCGAGGACACAGGACGAGGAACCTCAAAATGTAAAACAGACACGTTTTTCTTTGAGATCCCTTACTTGGTACTCGAATCATAAATAATACTGTCGCGAAAATACAGGGTTTGCGGCTAAAATGATAATAGTTTCGGATAGCGAGCTTCAACTTTGTTTATACTTTGCCTGATAAAGAAATACTCGGTCTGTCGATTAAATTTTATTATTATTTGCCTGAAAAATAGAAAATTTAAATTTCGCACCGTTGCTCCGCGGCGGTGCGCATTGATGGTTTAAATATGTAGTCACATCAAACCTGTCACAAATTTTCAGGATATCATGCGAGGTATAGCACGGCATGCCCCGGGCAGAATATGTCCGTGATGTTGAATACCACCACTAACAAGGGGTTGCAACCCCTTGTTGGTAGCACGGTCGGGGTTGGTCATTCAAAAAAACACATAATTGAAACACGGAAAAAAGGCTCTATCACGATGTTTAAGCTAATATTAAGAGACTATTTCCAACTTCAGGACGAAATTAAATAAGTTGAATTTGCACCTATCTTGTGCTTTGATATACACCGAAAAAATCGGGATACATCAAAGCAAAAAGAACAGATAATACCATCAATACCCGTCACTTTTGCAAAATCACCAAGATAAAAGGAATATTAAAATTTACATCTAATGCTTGCCTTTTACATCCGCGCGCTGTTAATTACAGCTAAAGAACGTTGGTTGACAAACATCGCTAATATAGAACTGTGGGAATGATGATCGTCAGAGTATATAGCATATTAATACAGCTTGGCGGGAACTTATCTTCAGGATTTTTATTAAATAATTATACATAAAAAGACCCCGATGGCCGTATACCACCGAGGTCTTGGTTTATGTTGCAATGAAGGGTCAACAGAATTTCTGTTGATCCTTTTTTTATGTACCGGTTGGTGTTTCGGCCGGTTCTTCTTGCGAAGAACTGCCCTCATACGTCTCCGGCCTGGAGCCTGTATAGTTGATCTCGCTCTTTCGAACGCCGCCGA
>JAFGWN010000004.1 GCA_016937115.1 Balneolaceae bacterium
GATGCCGACTTGGTATTCATTTTCCGGCCCGGCTGCATGCCGTGGTAGTATTGTTCGAGGATATGCTGTCCGTTTTGTTGAATCAGCAGACTCCGCACCGATCCGATAGCCTCGGCTTCCCTACGGATCTCTTCAAATATTGCACTCGTTTCCGGTTGTTCCTGCGCGGCGGTTTGCGAGAACAATACAGGAGTTAAAAAAACGACAAGTAATAAGGATCGAAGTAATTTTATCATAAAGTGATGTAAAATATCAGCAATGACAACTATTGTACAACAGAAATGGATTTACGAGAAAAGCGTTCCTTTTAACAACCCCCGTCCCTGTCGGGACACCCCCTTTGTTAAGGGGGACTGATTACAGAGTTGAAAAATTCTGGGTACGAGCACCAAAGTCTCCCTTAGAAAAGGGAGTACTCAGCACATAAGTTGTGTGCTGAGGGAGGGTTGTACTTGAAGGACGCAATTCTATCTGAATAATTTCTATTCCGGAGTTCTTTCTAACAACCTCCTTGCTAAGAGGAACTAATTACGGAATTGTTCAAACTCCCGAAATAAGCACTAAAAAAATCTTCCTTCATAAAGGGGGTCCCACCGGAGGAGAGTTGTATTTTCCCTTCGATGTATTAATTTGACAAAAGAGAGAATAAGCTCCGATTTTATGAAAATCTACTACAATCCAAAACTAAAGCCGCTGGCACGGCAGCTACGAAACAACTCCACACTTGCGGAAGTATTACTCTGGAATGAATTAAAAAACCGGAAAATGCTTGGTTATCAATTTATGCGCCAAAAACCCATTGGTGAGTTTATTGTTGATTTCTACTGTGCAAAGTTAAAATTAGTCATTGAGATTGACGGCGAAAGCCATCGTTTTAAATTGACAGAAGATGTGGAACGGCAACAATGGCTGGAAGAATTGGGCATAAAGGTATTGCGCTTCGATGATCTGGAAGTAAAGCAAAATATAAAAGATGTACTATACAGCATCGATAGCTGCATTGAATTGAATCAGTAATTTAAAACAACCCCCGTCCCTGTCGGGCCACCCCCTTTGTTAAGGGGGACTGATTTCTAAATTAATCAAAACCCAGAAACTGACACCCAAAATCTCCTCAGCACATAAGTTATATGGTGAGAGAGAGTTCTACCATTTAAAAATAACCCTCTGGTTAGGAAAGCAGGTCAAACAGTTGAGCCAACATCCCGAAAGTTTTTAATGGCTTTGATTACTTATTAATTGAACAACCCTTTGTTAAAGGGGACTAATTACGGAATTGTTCAAAGTCCCGAAATAAGCACAAAAAAATCTCCCTTAATAAAGGGAGTGCCGGCGAAGCCGGGAGGGTTGTTCGTTCTCAGAAATTCCCTGAAAATTCAGTGTCGATAATACTCAAGTTGATCCGATGAGAAAACTATCAAACGCTCGGTCGCTGGCATGGAAGGTGGCCATGGAGCATTTGCTGAAGCAATTGGGTGTAACCTCTAAAACCCTGATATCTTTATAATTTTTAAAACGTCCCCCTTGTGCTCCCCTTTGACAAGGAGGACTTACTTTGGGCTGGCAACAAATAGACTTGCTATATTTATCCCCCACTCTCTACCACGCCACCCTTTTATACCTTATTAATATAAGGCGTCGCTTGCCCGGTTTGGAAATCAGCCCCCACACCTTATAATAAGCACTTTATCGTTTCACGTTTCACCTCTCACGTCTGCCCCGAAAAAATAAATGCTCTTTTTTACAGGATTCCCTTGACATCTTCTATTGCTTTGGGGTACATTGTGGGTTGAAGTGGGAGAATGTGGGAATTCTTGATCCACTCTCGTTATCGATAACTAAAACTTGTGGGACAAGCTCTATGCCGAGCTTTAAAGGTCAATACGAACACAGCGTAGATAACAAAGGACGCGTAAGCTTCCCGGCCAAACTACGCAAAAGCCTGAACCCGCAGGCACAAGAACGCTTCACTATTTTGAGAGGACTTGAACCCTGCCTGTATATCTATCCACAGGACGAGTGGCAAAAAGTCGAGGATCAGCTATCCCAAATTAACAGTTTCACCAAAGAGGGCCGCACTGTAAAACGCAATTTCCTGCGTTTTGCCGAGGACCTTTCCCTGGACAACCAAAACCGCATTCCTCTCCCTTCACAACTGACGGAATGGGCCGGTATCGACGGCAAAGCCATCTTTATCGGCAGCGGCGAACGCATTGAGGTGTGGGCGCCGGAGAAACTCGAAGAGGTCGATTCCGGACTCAGCTTTGAATCGTATCAAGAACTTTTTGAGCGCGTGATGGGTGACCATGATACCAATGACCAAACATGAAGCTGAATATTACCAGCACGTTCCGGTACTCCTGAAGGAGTCGGTCGCACAACTCGTGACCGATCCGGGCGGCATTTATATTGACGCTACGCTCGGTGGCGGTGGTCATTCCGCGCACATACTTTCCCAACTCAACGATAACGGACGCCTCATTGGCCTCGACCAAGACGATGAAGCTCTCGCCGCTGCCACTTCCCACATCGGCAGTGATTCCCGCTTCAGCACCATTAAAGGCAATTTCGGATATCTTTCCCGCCTTATCCCACCCGAATTGCATGGTGAAATTTCTGGCATCTTACTCGACCTCGGTGTCTCCACGCACCAGATCAAAGAAGGTGAGCGCGGCTTCAGCTTCCAGGAAGACGGACCGCTGGACATGCGCATGAGTAACCTGCGCGGCATCAGCGCCTACGATGTCGTCAACGAATACGCATACGAAGATCTGCGCGACGTGATTTTTCATTACGGTGAAGAGCGTATGAGCCGTCAAATTGCACGCGCAATTATTGATGAACGCCCTGTCGAAACTACCGGTCAACTGCGCAAGGTGGTCGAGTCGGTTGTAAAGGGCCGGCATCAGATCAAAAGTGTAGCGCGTGTTTTTCAGGGCATACGCATTGAGGTGAACCGCGAGCTCGACATGCTGCGCGATGTGCTGGATCAGTCGCTCGACATGCTGAAAACAGAAGGCCGCATTGTAGCCATCTCCTACCACTCGCTGGAAGACCGCATCGTAAAGCGCTTCTTCAAAGCCGGAAATCACACCGGCGAAGTGGAGAAGGATTTCTACGGGCACGAACTGTCGCCCATCCAGTCGCTATCCAGTGGCATCATTCGTCCCTCTGATGAAGAAATTAACCGCAACCCGGCTGCGCGAAGTGCCAAGATGCGCGTAGCTGAAAAAGTTGAGGAGGTGTAATATGCTGGTAAAGTCACCGATGAAAAAGAAGGAGATCAAACAAAATCGCAGGACCACCTCAAAACAGAAGGCGTCAAAAAAGAGCAGAAAGTCTGGACCCAAAAATTATGGAAAGCGTTCAAAAAAAGGTAAAAGCAGCACCCTGTCGTTGCCCCGTATTGCACCGTGGAAAATAATCCTGGGCGTGCTTGTCCTCGGTTTATTGGGTATGGCCTATCTCAACCACGTTTTTGCAACTCAGAAACTACTGGCTGAAGTACAGCAGCTTGAACAGCAGTATAACCAAGCCCAGCGAAGTCATGATAGTTACCGGCTAACGTACGACCGTATGATTGGTCCGGCTGAAATTTCGGCTAAGGCTAAAGAATTAGGCTTCATTAATGGCGGACCCGCCGAAAAAGTGATTGAGGTAGAAGCCGAATGAACGAACGCACTGCCATATTAAGCAGAATGTTTGTTGTCTTCGGACTGCTGCTGCTCATTCCGTGCGCCATCATCCTGCAACTGCTGCGCATTAACTTCTGGGAAGGCGATGCCCTCCGGGATCTGTGGAGCGACCAGGCGATTGATGAAATTTCTATTCCTGCTCAGCGTGGCAATATTTACGATAATGATGGAAGTCTGCTGGTCACCAATTCGGTAGCGTACAAAGTAGCCATTGACCCGCACGTACCGGGCATCACCAGTGCACAGATCAGTGAAGTATGCGCCACACTGGCCAAGCACAGTCGCTACAGCGCCAACCATTTTCTGCGTAAAATTCGGTCGGCTCCAAGCCGTTCGCGCTATGTGGTGCTCGATAAAAATATCCCGGTCACCGCGTATGAGGCGCTGCAATCGCTGGATATCCGCGCGGTGATTCTGGAAGAAGAGTATCAGCGGCGCAACAGTTTTGGCTCGCTTGCCGCCCACACACTTGGCTATGTAAATCATACCATGAACGGACAGACCGGGCTTGAAAAACAGTATAACGAGACTTTAAAAGGGACCGATGGCCTCCAACAAGTGCGGCGCGACCGCTCCGGACGCATTTTCGCATATCTCGGCGCACCTAAGAAGCAACCCGAACAAGGACATTCACTTTACACGACTATCGATTCCCACATTCAGGCCATTTTAGAAGAAGAACTTAAAGCCGGTGTCGATCGGACGGAATCAAACTACGGTACTGCTATCGTGATGGATCCCCGTACGGGAGCCATCAAAGCGTTGGCAAATTATCCCACATTCAATCCCAACAATCCCTCCTCCTTAAACGAGACCAACCGTAGGAACTTTATGATTTCCGATATGATCGAACCCGGCTCTACTTTCAAACTCGTTACTGCCATCGCCGCGGTTGAGCAGGGCAAGGTGCGGTTTGATGAAACCTTTGAGACTCCGGATGACGGTAAAATTCAGATTCACGGCCAGTGGATGCGCGACCATGATCCCCTGGGCACACTCACCTTTCCGGAAGTCATCGAGAAATCGTCCAATGTTGCCAGCGCACAAATTGCCATGCGGCTCGACAAAGATACCTTTTACCAATACGCCCGCAACCTCGGTTTCGGCACCCCCACGAATGTAGACTTACCCAGTGAAGAACCCGGCCGGCTGCAGAAGCCGTATGAATGGAGTATGGTGACCCTCCCGTGGATGTCGATCGGGTATGAAGTGCAGGTTACGCCTATCCAGATGGCACAGGCCTATGCCGCTTTCGCCAACGATGGAAAAATGATTCGACCCTACCTGGTTGAAAAAATTGTTGATGAGCACGGTAGCATTGTGCAACAGCATGAACCGATTGAAGTGCGGCAGGTAGCCGAGAAAGAAACTATTAGAAAACTGCAGCCCGTATTCCAACGTGTGGTTTCAGATTCCGGCACGGCTGCTCAGGCCCAGGTTGAAGGACTCTCTATTGTCGGAAAAACAGGCACGGCACAGAAATTAATCAACGGACGCTATCGTCATGAATACCGCGGTATGTTTGTCGGATTTTTTCCCGCCGATAATCCGCGCTATCTCTGCCTCGTCATGATGGATCAGCCACAGACGTGGCCTCCGTACGGCGGCTGGGTAGCCGGACCGGTTTTCAAACATACAGCCAAACGCATCGCCGGTCTGGATAACGCCATTGAACGGCAGATCATCAACCATGACCAGAATGATACCACGTGGGCGTATGTGCCGGATCTTCGCGGACTGAAAACGGAAGAAGCCAAGGCGATGCTCAGCAACCAGAAATTAGTGTTCGAAACAATCGGTTCGGGGAACTGGGTAAAGAGCCAGTCGCCTGAAGCCGGAACCAAATTCCAGCCCAACCAGGAAATCACCATCACACTGGCCGATGCCTTGGTTAAACAAACTGAAAATACAGAAAGTGCCATTATCCCCGATGTAGACGGAATGAGTATGCGCAAAGCCGTATGGCTGATTAATAAACAAGGATTTGAAGCTAAAATGATCGGCTCGGGAACCGTCCACACGCAATTCCCGCGGGCCGGTGATTCAATGAAAAAAGGACGAACCATAACATTGCGCGGTAAAGCAAAATCATTAGAAGTAATAGCAGGTAAATAACAACTAACGTGACCATCAACGAAATCATAAAAATCTGTAACCCAACTCAAGTATCCGGCTCAAAGCCTGACACTATCGGCAGCCTTACGCAAGATTCCCGCGCCGTTAAGGAGGGAGCTGTGTTTATTGCAGTAAAAGGCACACAGGTTGATGGGCACATGTTTATTGACGACGCCATTGAAAAAGGCGCCGCCGTTATTATCTGCCAAGATGCCTTTTATACCGAAACCAATGTTTGTGTGATGGAAGTTGCCAATACACGCGCGCTGGTGGGTCCGCTGGCACAGGCTTTTGAAGGCAACCCTGCCGAGAAGCTGAGAATCATCGGCATCACCGGTACCAACGGTAAAACAACGGTGGCGACCCTCACCTATCAGGTACTACAAACACTGGGCGAACGTCCGTCACTGTTGGGTACGGTAGCCAAACGCATTGACGATGAAGAGATAGATAGCCTGCTAACCACATCCGATCCCATTGAGCTGGCCCGTGACATGCGGCGTATGGTTGATGCCGAATCAACGCACCTGGTAATGGAAGTTTCATCCCATGCCCTTGATCAAAAACGCGTGGACGGCATCGATTTTGAAGTAGCAGCCTTCACTAACCTGAGTCACGATCACCTCGACTATCATTCTGATATCGAGGAATATGCATCTGCTAAAAAAATACTGTTCGATCAGCTCCCGGATGAGTCGACAGCCGTAGTAAACGGAGACGATGAACAAAGCCAATTTATCACCAGCAATTGCAGCGGACGCGTTATTTCGTTTGGATTTCAATCCGATCAACCCGTTAAGTGCAGCATTAAAGCAAGCAATGCCACCGGATTAACTATTCTGGTTGATGGGATTGAAATTTCCAGCCCGTTGGTCGGCGAATTCAACGCCTACAATGTAGCACAGACATTTTTGATTGGCCGTACCCTCGGCTATGAAGATCAAGCTATAGCCGATGCTCTCAAATCGGCCAATGGAGCGGCCGGAAGATTGCAGCGGGTACAACTAAACGATGTTGACAATCAGCCGCTGGTGCTGGTGGATTATGCCCATACTCCCGGCGCACTCGAAAACGTGCTACAATCACTGGCTAAGACAAAAGAAGAGCATCAGGCACTGCACGTTATTTTCGGCTGCGGTGGTGACCGCGATAAAACCAAACGCCCCAAAATGGCCGGTGTGGCCGAAGACAATGCGGACAAGGTGACAATCACCTCCGACAATCCGCGCAGTGAAGATCCCGACGCCATCATCGATGACGCCATGAAAGGATTTATACATCCGGAGAAGGTTATCCGGATCACCGACCGGCGCGAAGCTATTGAAGAGGCGATCGCCGAAGGCGATAAAAATACGATTATTCTTATCGCAGGTAAAGGCCACGAAACGTACCAGGAAATTAACGGCGCGCGGCATCCGTTTGACGACCGTGCGATTGCCCGCGAAGCATTGGCAAACCGGAACGGCAATGTAAAAAATCCGGAGGTACGCTGATGCTTTTTGAACTTATCGATTGGCTTGAAAAAACGTATCAACCCCCCGGTTTCAGTGCATTTGCTTTTATCACTACGCGAAGTGCCATTGCTGCAGCCATGGCGTTGTTTATCAGCCTGCTGATCGGCCACAGAATCATCAAGTGGCTGGAGCGCATGCAGTTGCGTGAGACCATCCGGGATGACATCGGGCTGGACAGCCATCTCGGCAAAGCGCATACCCCTACGATGGGCGGCGTTATAATTCTGCTGGCTGTTCTTATCCCCAGCCTCCTCTGGATGCCTATGGACAGCATCTATACCTGGATGATTATTCTGGTAACATTCATCCTTGGCGTGGTCGGCTTTGCAGATGATTACATCAAAGTGGTTAAAAAAGACAAGTCCGGATTAAGCGGAAAACTAAAAGTTGCCGGCCAGGTTTTTGTAGGACTTCTGCTTGGGTGTACGCTCTATTTCTGGCCGGAATTTGAACAATTCAACACCCTTTCAACCGTGCCGTTTCTAAAGAACGTAACGATCGATTACGCCTTCTTCGGCGAAGCATTCGGCTGGCTGATTTACATCCCGGTCGCCGTTTTTGTGATTACGGCCACCAGCAACGCAACCAACTTAACTGACGGACTGGACGGCCTTGCCGCCGGAACATCTGCCATTGCCGGGTTAATCCTGGGGATTTTTGCTTACATCTCCGGGCGGACCGACTTCTCCAATTTTCTTGACATTATTTATCTGCCCGGTGCAGGCGAACTAACGATCTTTTGTGCCTCACTCGTCGGAGGCTGTATGGGCTTTCTCTGGTATAACACGCACCCGGCCGAAGTGTTTATGGGTGATACCGGCTCACTTGCCCTTGGCGGCGCTTTTGGTGCTATTGCCCTGATGATTCATAAAGAACTTTTATTGCCCATTGTATGTGGCATCTTTTTCGTTGAAACCCTGTCTGTCATTATCCAGACTACCTATTACAAGTATACACGAAAGAAATACAACGTCGGCCGCCGCGTGTTCCTAATGGCGCCGATTCATCACCATTTTGAAAAGAAAGGCTGGTCGGAACCCAAAATTGTGGTTCGCTTCTGGATCCTGGCCGTACTCCTTGGAATTATAAGCTTGTTAACCCTGAAGCTGCGATGATAGAGGTAAAAGATAAACATATCGTTGTGATTGGCGCTGCCCGCAGCGGAGTTGCTATAGCGAAACTGCTGCATCGCAAAGGGGCTGACGTATTTGTGACCGACAATAAGGGAATTGCGAATCCCATCAAACAACAGTTTTCAGAGCTTGGAATTTCCTTTGAAGAAAAAGGACATACGCAAAAAGCAGAACAGGCCGATTTTGCGGTTCTCAGTCCCGGTGTACCTACAAAAGTGCCGTTGGTTCAAACGTATTTAAAGGCTGGGAAAGATATTTTTTCTGAGCTTGAAGTTGCAAGCTGGTTCAACTCCGGGCCGATTATAGCGGTCACCGGGAGCAACGGCAAAACAACGGTCACCAGCTGGCTGGATCACACCTGGAAAAAGGCTGGGAGAGATCACATTACCGGAGGCAATATCGGCAATGCATTTTCAGATGTTGTAGCCTCCTCGACGCCAGAAAAAGATACCCTTCTCGAAGTAAGCAGCTTCCAGCTCGATCACATCGCCAGTTTTCATCCGCAGGTGAGCATGATACTGAACATCACCCCGGACCATCTGGACCGGTATGACGGCAGTTTTGAAAAGTATGCAGCAGCGAAGTTCAGAATTTTCGAAAACCAGGCGACGGATGACTGGATCATCTATCACTATGATGACCCCGTAATTCGTGAGAAGGTGCAATCATTTCAAAAAAAAAAGAGCACCCCGCGTCCCCTGGCCTTCTCTTCAACAGAAGAGGTGCCCGAAGGCGCGTTTGTGCGCGACCAAACCATCATTTTAAAACTTAATCAAAAGGAAGAACAACTGATGCCTATTAGCGAAGTTCAACTTAACGGAACCCACAATCTGAACAACGGTCTGGCCACCGCGCTGGCAGCGCGCGCATCAGAAATTAAGAATGATGTGATTCGCGAAAGCCTGCGCACATTTGAAGGTGTGGAACATCGGCTGGAACATGTACGCACCGTTGACGGTGTGAAATATATTAACGACAGCAAGGCAACCAATATCAACGCCGTGTGGTATGCTCTTGACAGTTTTAATATGCCCATGGCACTAATCCTTGGCGGTCGCGGTAAAGGCAACGACTACACCCAGCTTGCCGATCAGATTCGCGAAAAAGTACATACCATTATCGCTATTGGCGAAGCCCGGCCGATAATCGAGGAACAACTGAAAAGTTTAGTTCCCCATTTTAAAACGGCGAAAACAATGAACGAAGCCGTACGAATGGGTAAAAAATCAACCAAGCGGGGCGAAATAGTTATGCTCAGCCCGGCGTGTGCATCCTTCGATATGTTTGATGATTACGAACACCGGGGCAATGAATTTAAACGAATCGTAAATGGCCTTTAACAACAATCAGTTTTCGACAGTCCGTAAAAAAAACTGATCGCTGAAAGCTGACGACTGTAAGCTTAAAAATATGCTATACACAACGCCAAATAAGAAGATATCTTCCATCATGGGCACCGGCCCGGATGAGATCGATACGCCCAAGCAGGGAAGCGACCGCGTGCTGCTGGTGTCGGTTATTATCCTGATGGTGTTTGGCGTACTGGCTGTCTATTCGGCCATCGCCTACTTCGCGGAAAGCAATCAGACTTCGGCATTTAGTCTGGTCAGCGGCCATATTATTAAACTGGCCATCGCGTTTTCCGTATTGCTGATCGCTTCAAAAATTGACTACCACACCACGATTAAGCTGAGTCGCATTGCGATGGTTGTAAGTTGGGTATTGCTGATCGCTGTAATGATTTTTGGTTCGGAAGTTTTCGGAGCCAAGCGCTCACTCAGCATCGGCGGCTTCTCATTTCAGCCTTCATCATTTGCCGCTGTGGCATTGCTGATTCACGTGAGTGTTTTACTGGCCGAAAAACAAAATTACATCAAAGATTTTCAAAAAGCATTTATGCCCATCATGTTCTGGGTAGTAATCACCTGCGGGCTGATTGGCATCGAAGACTTCAGTAGTGCGGCTATCCTCATGGGTATGTGTATGATCATCATGTTTGTCGGGCGGATCAGTACACTGCAGCTGGGCGGACTTGTGCTGATTGCGGTACTCGGCGGTGCGTCGCTCATTGCTCTGTCACCGGAACGCCAAAGCCGCATCGATGAATATGTAAACCAGATTACCGATATCAACAGCGAAGAATTTAATGTTCAGGAAGGCTATCAGGCGCAACAGGCACATATTGCCATCGCTCAGGGCGAAATTTTTGGTGTGGGCATCGGCAAAAGTACCCAGCGCGATTTTCTGCCGGCACCTTATAACGATTTCATTTTTGCCATCATCGCCGAGGAGTATGGGCTGATCGGTTCGGTATCCCTGATCCTGCTTTTTACGCTCATTTTATTCCGGGGTATCGCCGTTACGGCCAAAAATGCACCCGATACGGTCGGCACCTTACTGGCCGTAGCATGCACGCTAATTATCACCCTTTACGGATTTGTAAATGCAGCGGTGGCCAGCGGGTTGTTTCCCGTTACCGGCCTGCCGATGCCGTTTGTGAGCTATGGCGGATCAAGCATGGTATTCGCCGGGTTGATGGTGGGGATTTTGCTCAATATTTCGAAACACAGCACAAAAAAACGGGCCGTGTTCTATGCATAGTGATCAAAAAGCCATACCGATGAAAAAAAGAGCGATTCGGCCCGAGTCGAAGTCGATTCGCATTCTCATTGCCGCAGGTGGCACAGGAGGACACGTATATCCCGCAATCGCTATTGCCGATGCCCTGAATGAACTGGACTCAACAATGCTGATCAAATTTGCCGGCACCAAAACGCACATGGAGTGGGATGCCGTGCCGCGTGCCGGTTATGAGATATTCAGCATTTGGATCAGCGGCTTTCACCGCCGTCTCACCCTAAAAAACCTGTTATTTCCTGTTAAACTGATTACCAGTTTAGTGCAAAGCTTCAAGATTATTTCATCCTTCAGACCCGATGCCATAATCTCCTGCGGCGGTTACGTTGCCGGCCCCGTTGGATGGGTAGCTGCTAAACGTGCGATTCCGCTGTTCATTCAGGAACAAAACAGCTTTCCGGGTGTTACCAACCGCCTGCTGGCTTCCGATGCACAGAAAATATTCACTGCATTTGAAGATGCCGACCGGCACTTCCCGAAAGAGAAAACGATGCTGGCCGGTAATCCCACACGCAAAACATTGACAGAAGTAAACAGCCATGAAGCTTATGCACACTTTGGTTTCGATCCTGACATGAAAACGCTGCTCGTGCTTGGCGGCAGCGGCGGTGCTAAGACGATTAACGAAGCGATGGCAGAAAACCTGGAGGCACTCCACAACGATTTTAGCTTACAGATTATATGGCAATGCGGTGAGCGATATTATGACAAACTGCATACAGAACTGAATACGGATGATTTTAACCACTTGCGGCTGATCGACTTCCTGCACCACATGCCGGAAGCGTATGCCGTGGCCGATGTCGTTATAAGTCGCGCCGGAGCTCTCTCTTGTTCAGAGTTGGCACTTACCGGCAATGCAAGCATTCTGGTACCCTCTCCCAATGTAGCGGGCGATCACCAGACAAAAAATGCCCGATCAATGAAAGATGGCGGTGCAGCTGAAATCCTGAAAGACGAAGAAGTAAAAAACGTATTACCTACACTCGTTCAGAATTTAATACACGACCAGGAACGACTGAAAGCCATGCAGCAAGCGGCCCTTAAAATAGCCCGGCCCAATGCAGCCAAAGATATTGCACAAGAAATTTTAAGCACAATTAAATCAACCGATGAGTAACGCCATTCAAACACAACCCATATTTGGACGAACCCGCCACATACATATGGTGGGTATCGGGGGGATTGGTATGAGTGGAATGGCCGAAATTCTGCTCTTGAAAAATTATAAAGTTACCGGTTCCGATGCCAGCATGGGTGAAACGATTCCACGCCTGAAGGAGCTCGGTGCTGAAATTTATATCGGTCATGATAAGCAGAATATCGAAGGCGCCGACGTAGTGGTCTATACCAGCGCGGTGAAAGCAGAAGAAAATATCGAAACGAAAGCTGCACTCGAAAAAGGCATACCGGTGATTAAACGCGCCGAGATGCTGGCTGAGTTGATGCGCATGAAGTATGGCATTGGCATTGCGGGTACGCACGGTAAAACAACCACAACTACTTTGGCGGGACACGTCGTGCAGGACGGTGGTTTTGATCCAACGATTATTGTAGGTGGTAAAGTGCACAGTTTTTCCAAGACGAATGCGGTCGTCGGCAAGGGTGATATTTTTGTGGTAGAAGCCGATGAATTCGACCGCACGTTTCTGCGATTGTCGCCTTCGCTTGCCATTATCACCAACATTGAAGCCGACCATCTCGATATTTATGCCAATTTGGATGACGTGAAACAAGCATTCGTCGACTTTGCCAACAAGGTGCCCTTTTACGGGGCCGTGGTGCTCTGTCTGGATGACTCTAACGTGCGCAGCATTATTCCGGAAATTGATCGGCGTATTATTTCTTACGGATTAACACCCCAGGCCCAAATCCGGGCTATAGATATTGAATCAGACCAGTTTAACAGCACCTTTACCGTACTGAATGATGAAGTAAAACTGGGCACCATCACTCTGAAAGCCCCGGGTGAACAGAATGTAAAAAATGCCTTGGCCGCAGTAGCAGTGGGCCTGGAACTTAATATTGATTTCGCTCAGATAAAATCCGGGCTGGAACGATTTGAGGGTATTTTCCGGCGCTTTCAACTTAAGAGTAATACCAATGGCATCATGGTGATTGATGATTATGCGCACCATCCGACTGAAGTACAGGCTACACTGGATGCCGCCCGCAGTGGGTGGGAAGACCGGCGCATCATCGCCGTATTTCAACCGCACTTGTATTCACGGACGCAGAATTTATACAAGGAGTTCGGCCTGTCATTCTTCGATGCCGAAGTATGTGTAGTGACCGATGTATATCCCTCCCGTGAAGAGCCGATTGAGGGTGTATCGGGCAAGCTGATTACCGATGCGGCTAAAGAATACGGCCATCGTCAGGTATACTATGTAGAAGACAAAAAAGCACTGCCCGAAAAACTGAAGGAATTAGCGGAACCCGGTGATGTCATTATTACTATGGGCGCCGGCGATATCTATAAATACGGACAGGAATTTGTAGAAATGCTTGAAAATAAATGAAATAAAAAAGATGGAGCCCACCTTTGAGGTGGACTCCATCTGCAAATAATATTTAAATGACAAAGGACGAAAAAAATACTGCCACCAAAAAGCTCAATCCCATTCCGTGGATTGCAGGCGCCGTGCTGGTACTTGGCTTGGCCGTAGTGGGCGGGATCTACTGGAACCGTATCGGAGAAGTGGAGGAAGTCCGGTTTGAAGGCTATCAATACATCAGCCAAAATGAACTGCAAAACAAAGTAGAAATACCCACCGGTATACATCCCGACAGCCTGGATATGGCCGGCATCATCAAAGAGTATGAAGAAATTGATTACGTGCAGCGTGTAAATATCCAAATGGAGCCCGGTGGCACGATGATTGTAAATGTTATTGAAAGACAGCCGCTGGCCTTACTGGCTGACGGCCGGCAGCGTGCCTATGTAGATGGCGACGGCGTTCGATTGCCGCAGGTGCTGGGTAAAACACCGGACGTTCCCATTTTGTATGGATTCAATACGCAGCCAATGTCAGACACGTTGCAATCGGAATCATTTAAAATTGTGAGCAAGTTTTTACAGGAACTCAAAAAACGCCCCGCTTCGGATGCTACCATTAGTGAAGTGGCATGGGACAAAAATGAAGGCATCATCGCCCTCACCAATGAAAATGGAGTTAAACTCACATTGGGCAAGGGCGAATTCGATAAAAAGCTGCGCAACTGGGAAGCTTTCTATGCTGAAGTTGTGCGTCAAAAGGGAATTAACAGTATTGAGTCGGTTGACTTACGCTTTCAAGGACAAATTGTAACACGAGAAAAATAAAATTTAACTATACATAACTGCATCGGAATAACGCTATGGAAGAACAGCAAGATAGAATTGTCGTCGGCCTCGATATCGGAACAACCAAAGTATGCGCCATCGTCGCTTCCCTGGATGCACAAGATCGCATCCATATTCTTGGCGTGGGTAAAGCACCCAGCGACGGGTTGAACCGGGGCGTAGTCGTCAACATTGATAAGACCGTAAATGCCATCCAGACGGCTATTGAACAGGCGCAACTGGCTTCAGGTATTGAGGTTAACTCGGTTAACGTAGGCATCGCCGGCGACCATATTCGCAGCATGCGAAGCAAGGGCGTAGTCACCATCAACAACAAGGATAATGAAATTACGGTAAATGATGTGGAACGCCTGCTGGAAGACTGTCAGCGAATCATGCTGCCGACCGACCAGCAAATTATTCACGTGATTCCTCAGGAGTTTGTAGTAGACGGTCAGGACGGCATCAACGATCCGGTGGGCATGAGCGGCATGCGCATGGAGGCTGAGGTACACATTATTACCGGGCTTGTTTCTGCAGCCAAGAATATTTACCGCTGTGTAGAGCGCGCTGGATACCAGGTGGCCGACATCATTCTGGAGCCGCTGGCTTCGTCTTACTCGGTACTGGATGATGAAGAAAAAGAAGCCGGTGTGGTACTGGTTGATATCGGCGGTGGAACCACCGATGTAGCCATTTTTCAGGAAAACACGATTCGGCATACGGCGGTCATTGCCATTGCCGGAAAGAAAGTAACGGACGACATCCGACTGGGGCTTAGCGTACTGGACGATCAAGCCGAAAAACTAAAACGCAATCACGGCGAAGCCTATGTAAATATGATTGATGAAGACGAAGCTATCACTGTTCCGGGCATTGCAGGCCGTCCGCCGAAAGAAATTACTAAAAGTATTTTGGGCAAGATCATTCAGGCGCGTATGGAAGAGATCCTGGAGATTGTCGCCATTGAAACCAAACGCAGTGGCTACGCCGATGCGCTCAGCGCCGGCGTGGTACTCACGGGCGGCGGATCACTTATCAACAACGTGTGTCCCCTGGCTAATGAGGTGCTGGGTATGGACGCTAAAATCGGAAAACCACTGGGGCTTAGCGGCGGACTTACAGACGAAGTAAATAATCCCATTTATGCGACTGGCGTCGGCTTGGTAATGCACGCTATCCGCACCGACGACGGTGCCGGCAACCAGGCGATGATTCCATCATCAAGCAAAGGATCGAGCGTAGAAAAAGTAATGAATCGCATCGCCGACCGCATGAAAAGCTGGTTCAAGGAACTTTAATCAAACCCAATGTACTATGGCGACAGTTACAAAAAACAGAATAGAACAGTACATCGAGCGGAGTACATTTCGCTTGGATAAAATAAAAAATCAAGAAGATCTAGATCATACTCGAGCCAAAAGAGAAACAAACAACAGCAATCGAATAAACACAAAAAGCAATCAAAAAGGAGCACATTATGTCAAACAATAGTTCTCGTTTCAGTTTTGACGTCGACGGTCAAGACAATGCGAAAATCAAGGTAATAGGAGTTGGAGGCGGTGGAGGTAATGCCGTCAACAACATGTTAGATAAAGGGCTTACCAGCGTCGAGTATATCGCGTTGAATACCGATGCGCAAGCCCTCAAGAACAGCACAGCCGACCTCACTATACAAGTGGGCACGAATCTGACTAATGGACTCGGCGCCGGCGCACGGCCCGAAATTGGTCGCGAAGCTGTAGAAGAAAATCGGCATGAAATTGAAGAAGCCATTGAAGGCGCCGACATGATATTTGTAACGGCTGGTATGGGCGGCGGAACCGGAACCGGCGGTGCGCCTGTCGTTGCCGGTATTGCTAAACGGAAAGGTATCCTCACTGTAGGTGTGGTAACCACCCCGTTCGACTGCGAAGGCCCCAAGCGGATGAAATACGCATTGGAAGGCATCACCGAGCTCAAGAAAAACAGTGATACGGTTATCGTAATCCCGAATGAGCGGCTGCTCGATATTGCCGACGCCAACACTACGCTGATGGAAGCGTTCGACAATGCCAACCAAGTGTTATATAACGCCACCCGCGGTATCTCGGATCTCATCCTGATGCCCGGACTCATCAACCTCGACTTTGCCGACGTCCGCACCACTATGCTCGACGGGGGCGCCGCCATCATGGGATCGGCCACAGCCACCGGCGAAGACCGCGCCGAAATTGCTGCGCGCGAAGCTATTAACTCTCCGCTGCTGGACGGCGTGAGCATCAGCGGCGCACGCAATGTGCTGGTGAACATTTCGGCCGGCTCGAACCTGGGAATGCGCGAAACAACGACGGCGACCAGCATCATCCAGCAAGAGTCCGGCGAAGAAGCCGAAATTATTCTGGGTACGGTGCTCGATGAGAGCTTTGAGGATGAGTTGCGCGTAACCGTGATCGCCACCGGATTTGATCTCTCCGATGATCGTAATAAGGCCAAGGTCGCTTCTAACAAAAGCAGCAGCGAAGAGTCGTCTTCGGCTACTCAAAAACTTAATATGCCGAAAGCGGGCGACTTTATGGGGCAAAGCCGATACTCTTCCACGAACGATCCCTTTTATAAAGGAGAGAAAAATCTCAAGACCATGGATTCGCCGGCCTTCCATCGCCGGGGACTTAAAAACGTTAAGTCCCTGAACCAGGAGGAAGAGGAGCAAAACGCCCAACAGCAAGATCAGGAACCCGATACCGAACAGAAAAAGGGTGACAAGCTGCTAAATAACCGGCGCGAACGTATCGATAAAAGCGACAGCAACCAGCCGGCGTTCCTCCGTAAGATAATGGACTAAGCCATGGCTTCGGTGTTGTGTTTTACTTTTTGATTGATCTGAAGACGTCGTATTGACGTCTGATACCTTTTCCTTGTCGATATTTCGAGAAGGAAACGATTGCTAACGCATGGGGAATCCTTTGATCGGGATTCCCTTTTTTATTTAAGTGTCATCCTGAACTTGATCCAGGATCTATCAGACAAGATTTATTGATCAATGTAATTGCCCAGCACTTCCTCAATTTTTTTGCCTGTACCGTCGCCATAACCTTCAGAGCGATATATTATTTTGCCGTCCTTGTCAATAATATAAAAGGTGGGAAATGACCGGACGTTGTACTTGTGTATAATTTTCTCTCCATTGAGCAAAATAGGATAAGTGATATCCCTGTTGCGGGCAAATCTTGCCGGATCGGCGTTGGCCGGCTCGTTGGTACTGGCTCCCAACACAGTAACCGTCTCATACTTCTCGTGGATGCGCTGCAACTCCGGCATCGCTTCCAGACACGGCAGGCACCATGTACCCCAAAAATCTAAGATAATAATTTGCCCGAGGTAATCACTTAGGCTTACCTCGGTACTATCCGCTTTCTTCAAGGTCCAGTCGGGCGCCTGCGTGCCCAATTCCAGTAGGCCGGGTTCCGCTTCCTTTTTCTTAGCCCGGTCTTCCGGCCGTTCAATTTCGTACCCTTCAGGAAAAGTGGACAGTGTAAATAGTGAATCAGGGAGATTAGGATTAACTATTAAGTCTTTAAACTGGATCGTTCTAATATCTTTCTTTCCATTAAATTTTGCCCGTTTCACATACTTACGTGGTAAGTAGTCATTTTTTGAGATATACCAAGTTGTACTAATATCGGTTAGATACTCATTATCGGGAAAATAAAGCGTAAATACATAACAGGGCTCTCCGCCAATTTTCTCAGTTTTTTTCATTTTAAAATCGGTCAACCGTTCCAGCATACTATCAAAGGACGCATCAGAAAGGAGAATAGTATCTACTAATTGGCCCATAATATTTCCTTTTAACATTGCGGGCCTATTAAAAATTTTTACCTTTTTAATCCTCGGAGAAATCGTGATTTCTTTATCCCCATCGTAGTAATTAGCAAAAAAAACCGTATCCGGACTGAGCCATTGCCCCTCTATCTTTGACTGTACTATGGAAACTACCGGTAGTTTTTTAAAGAAAACATCAGCTTTAATGATTGTAACTGTATCATCACGCTCCTGATCTGATTTATAAAAGGCTTCATAGGAGGCAGCTTGAATATTTGAAATTTTTTTTCGGCTTTTTTCTAAAATAGCTTTTAAACTTTCAAACTTTTTATCTTGGGCAGTCAAACCAGGTAAGCTAAACGCAAAAACCAATATACTTAGTAAAATTATTTCCCTTTTAAAACCCATATCCAAAAATCATGTTAAATTAAAAAAAAATCCTGTGGAGTATCACTCCACAGGATAAATCCATATTACATTACTTAATCTTCACTCGTTACTGTGTGATTACATTTATGCCACCACTCGCGATCATCACACATACATCCATCTATATTACCACTTTCTGTATATGTAAAGTTACAATCAGAGCAAGGTTCTCCTTCACATTTATGGCCTTCTTCCCCTTCTGGTGGAGTTGGATCCTCTGACAACGTAATTGCTCCTTTAAACGAGCCTTTATTTCCCTTGTCCAGGGGTGAAGA
>JAFGWN010000024.1 GCA_016937115.1 Balneolaceae bacterium
CAACGATTGTTTGCCTCAAGGAGCTCCTACTAGTCCAATACTGAGTAATATTTTAAATATATGCTTAGATAAAAGATTGAGTACACTTGCAGAAAAATTTAATTACACTTACACAAGGTACGCAGATGACTTAACATTTAGCGGAAAAGAAATCCCCGCAAGGTTTATCGATTATGTCAGAAATATTATTAACGACGAAGGGTATTTCATCAACGAAGGTAAGACTCTTCTGCAAAAAGGAAATGGAAAAAAAATCATCACAGGAGTCTCTATATCATCGGGTAACTTGAAGTTGCCACGTAAGTACAAGCGTGATTTAAGGCAAGAGTTATATTATATAGATCGGTATGGTTTCTTTGGACATGCAAAAAGTGAGGGGATTCGAGATCCTGATTATTTGTCAAAGCTTTTAGGAAAAGTTTCATATTGGTTATCAATTGAATCTGGTAATGAAGAAGCTATCGAGTACAAAAAAATGTTGGTCGAAATTATAAAAGAAAGGGAATAGTTAAGCGGTCGATTTAATTATCTGTTGCTATTTCCAATGCTTATTATTGTCAAAATTGCCATTCCAACACTTCCAATATCTTTAAGCTATAGCTATCTCCCTTCTCAGCTTTTTTGATCCGTGTTTCTTCAATCTCTCCTTACCCCATTTCGTGAAAATGCCGTGTATGTGAAGCTAAAAGAAGGGAGATAAAACAGATTTGGAGGGGGTACAAAAAAATAGCAGCCATCCCATCACGAATGGCTGCTTATATCATCTACAGACGGCTTTTACCCCATTTGCATATTATCAATGTAGGTTGTACATCCCAGTGTATCAATACAGAGAATTACGTAATTATCGTTAAATGATTTTAAGATCCGCTGACCAGATCATTTTCCAGGGCGAATCGAACAAGACTCGCGGTATTATGGATATCCAGTTTTTGCATGAGATTATTCCGGTGGGTGTCGACAGTGCGGGGGCTGATAAATAATTTTTCAGCAATTTGAGGGCTTGAATAACCGGCTACAACAAGTTTTAAAATTTCTCTTTCCCGGTCCGTAATATTACGATCACTGTTTTCACCATTTGTTGCATTTTTACCGGATGAATGATCATCTATAATTTTTAATACTGCATCGCTGAACACTTTTTGGCCGCGTGCTACCGTGCGTATGGCGTCTAAAATTTTTTCTTTGGATGTACTTTTAAGCAGGTAGCCATTGATATTTGCCTTCAGTGCTTTTTTAAGTATAGCCTTATCGGAATACATCGATAAGATCAGGATTTTTGCCTTTGGGTCAACCGAACGAATAATTTTTGCCACTTGAATGCCGCTCTTGCCGGGCATGCTAATATCAATCACACATACATCGGGCGCTTTATCTTTGAAAAGGTTGATACACGCATCACCCGTAGAAGCTTCGCCTACCACTTCAACATCATCGGAACTGGAAAGAAAGGTACTGATACCGTAACGAAGTATAGCGTGGTCGTCAGCCAGTATAACCTTTATCTTTTTCATACGCGGTTTTGCTAAGTAAACTCCAGAATCCCCAATGAATGAGCCAACGTTAATTATCCATTTAATATCAATGTAATTAAACCATTATAATATGTGAAATGAAAATATGAGGCTGGCCTCGATAAATTAGTTGGGTGATGGGGCAGCGATTGGCCGTGATAATATGTATTTTCACCACTTCTAAAAAAGCTTAACAAACAGTACAAAATTTTATGTCGCTTACAAGAACCCACACCTGTGGGGCACTTACGGAATCGGATGCCGGTGAAAAGGTAACACTTAATGGCTGGGTAGCGGTACGGCGTGATCTCGGCGGGGTGATTTTTATCGATCTGCGGGACCGTTACGGGGTTACCCAAATTGTTTTTGACCAAGAGAATGAAACGCTGCACAAAAAGGCCGAGCAGCTGCGTACCGAGTATGTTATCGGGGTGAAGGGAATCGTGCGAAAACGCGGTGAGGAAAATATTAATCCCGAAATGAAAACCGGGACCATTGAAGTGGTGGCGCATGAGCTTGAAATTTACTCCGAAGCCGAAACTACTCCCTTCGAAATTAAAGACGGCATTGAAACTAATGAGGATACGCGTTTAAAATACCGCTACCTTGATTTGCGCAGGCCCAAAATTCAGCAGAACCTGATGATGCGATCCGATTTTAACCAGTCGGTACGGGCCTATTTTTATGATCACGATTTTACCGAGGTAGAAACACCGTTTTTGATGAAAAGCACACCGGAAGGCGCGCGCGACTATCTGGTGCCGAGCCGCGTGAATGCGGGTAAGTTTTTTGCACTGCCGCAAAGTCCGCAGACGTACAAGCAGTTGCTGATGGTCTCCGGGTTCGATCGGTATTTCCAGATTGTGAAGTGTTTTCGGGATGAAGACCTCCGCGCCGACCGCCAGCCGGAGTTTACCCAAATTGATGTCGAGATGTCGTTCGTGAATGAAGATGATGTGCTTGACATGACCGAAGGGCTCATGAAAAAAATCATGCACGATGTGAAAGGTATTGATATAGATATACCATTTGCACGAATGACGTATGACGAAGCACTGCAAACATACGGCACGGATAAGCCTGATACGCGCTTTGGACTGCCCATCGTCAACTTTTCTGAGATTGTAGAAGAGTCTGAATTTAAAATTTTCTCCAGGACGGTAGCCGACGGCGGTGCAGTTCTTGGTATAAAAGTGCCCGGGCAGGGTGATATGGGGCGCGGAGCCATCGACCGATTAACCGAACGTGTACAAAGAGAGACCGGCGCGGCGGGACTCATTTATATCAAACTAAATGAACAGGATGGCATAAAGTGCAGTGTAGAAAAATTTCTTAAAGAAGAAACGGTTACTGCAATGGTTGAAAAGGCGGAAGCAGAACAGGGTGATCTGGTACTGATTTTAGCCGGGCCCGATCCCCAGGTTTACAAACAGATGGGTACGCTTCGGCTTATGATGGGAGAAGAACACGATTTGATCGATCAGTCAACGTACAATTTTTTGTGGGTCACCGATTTCCCACTGGTTGAATGGGATTCCGATGAACATCGGTATCACGCGTTGCACCACCCGTTTACTGCCCCTAAACCTGAAGATGTAGAAAAAATGGATGATGATCCGGCAGAGGTACGTTCGCGTGCGTACGATTTGGTTCTTAATGGTTATGAAATTGGCGGAGGCTCTATACGTATCAACCAGAGAGAACAGCAAAAGCAAATGTTCGATTTACTGGGAATCGATTCGGAAGAGGCACAGGAGCGATTCGGATTTTTATTGGATGCTTTTAAATACGGCGTGCCGCCGCACGGAGGCATTGCGCTCGGCGTCGATCGCATTGTGATGATTTTGGCCGGAGGAACCAGCCTGCGTGATGTAATTGCATTTCCCAAGAATAAAAATGCGCAAAGCACCATGGACGGAAGCCCCGCTGAGGTGGATAAAGAGCAATTGGATGAATTGCACATCCGTCTTAAGAATACATTAACGAATAACTAATCTCTTACGCCACTTCGCGTCCTCCCGATTGTTGGGGATGACAAAGTGGGTAGAATTTTAATTCTAAAACAAAAGTGCAAAGTATTGAAAACGATTGGACTTGACGGATGCCGTGCCGGATGGATTGCCATTAGTTTGGATGAAGATGGGGCCGGCTACTGGCTGTTGGAATCAAACGAAGAATTTGAAGCGATTTTTGGGGCGTATGATCGCATCTTTGTTGATGTTCCCATCGGCCTGGAGGATGATACGTATGTGCGCGAATGCGATGAGCTGCTGCGCCAGCGATTGGGACCTGATTATCAGGCCAGCGTTTTTAACCCGCCGATTCGCCCGGCCCTGCATGCCCCTACATATGGCGAGGCGTCGATGGTGAGTTATGAGGCTACGGACAAAAAAGTTTCGATACAGGCCTGGAATATTACGCCCAAAATAAAATTGGTCGACCAGCTGCTTCAAAATAATGAACCATATCGGGAGAAGGTCTTCGAAAGTCACCCGGAGTTACTTTTTCAAATTCTGAATGGCGGAAACTCTATCTTGCAAAAGAAGGCCACCAAGAAGGGACTTCGCCACCGGTTGGGCCTGCTCAAAAAACAGAGTAAATATGCCGATGACTTTTTCCGCGATATCAAAGAAGAGTATCGCCGGAACCAGGTTGATGAGGATGATATTATAGATGCGATGGTGCTTGCGCTTTTTGCACTTCGGTCGGTCAATGACGACATGCAAACCATTCCCGAAGACCCGCCGACCGATTCAACCGGCCTGCCGATGGCTATTCACTACGTTTGATCCTGTTCATTTTCTAAAATACGCTGGTATTTAACGCCGGCTTTGTACACCCGGTTTAACCCGTTGAATGCCGCGATGCGATAGGCTTCACTCAGCGTGGGGTAGTTCATCACATGTTGGATGAAGTACCGGATATCATCATCGGAGGCCATCACCGCCTGCCCCAAGTGAATTAAATTAGTGGCTTGATCACCTACAATATGCACGCCTAATAGTTTTAGTGTTTCTGTGCTGAATACCAGTTTAAGCAGCCCGTCTTTGTGGTTTGTCATATCTGCTTTGGCAATACTTTCGAAATAGGCGCGGCCTACCGTAACATCGATGCCTTGTTCTTCGGCTTCCTGTTCAGTGATGCCAATATTTGATATTTCAGGAATAGTGTAAATGCCGTACGGAATCTGATCGGGATTATCGAGCGATGGAATGCCAAACATGTTACAGGCGGCTTGCCGACCTTGGGTGAATGAGGCGGAAGCAAGTCGTGGAAACCCGATGACGTCGCCGGCCGCATAAATACGGGTATTCGATGTTTGGTAATGCTTGTCAGTGATAATAAACCCGTTTGAATCCGTTTCAACGTTGGCGTTATTCAGCCCTATATTTTCCAGGTTTGGCTTGCGTCCGCCAAGGTAGAGAACATGTTCGGTTTCGATGACCTGCAGCCGGTCTTTTTCTTTTTGATCCCGAAAATGAACCTCGGTATAGGTGCGCAAGGAGTTAAATTCTATCCCTTCTATCACGATATCATTCCGTATAGTAACGCTGTCGGAAAGGGCGGAGATAAACTCTTCTTTAATTTCATGATCTAAAAAGGACAAGTCATCCTTTCGGCTGCTTAAAACCGAAACCCGCGTGCCCAGGGCGGCAAAGGTGGTAGCGTACTCCATAGCGTGTACGCCCGACCCGATAATTACCAGCCGGCGCGGAATGTGCGTAATATTTAAAATAGATTCGTAGTCGAGTACTTTATCGTGGTCTACTTTAAACTTCGTGGGGTGTGCGGGACTGCTTCCCGTCGCGAGAAGGATAAAATCGCCCGTATAAGTTTCCATGGTTCCAATGTGCGTTTCCACTTCTACGGTGTGCTCATCAACAAGACGGCCAAAACCGCGTGCTACGTCCACCTCATTTTTAATGAAGTCGTCTTTTACTTTTCGATTCTCGCGCTCCAGAATTTTATTTTTATACTGCAGCAGATCTTCCATGTGGAAGAGGTCATATGGTTTTTTCTCCTCTTCGCTGTTAAACTGGGTGTTAAACTCGACAATGGTTTTGGCTGCTTCCCTAAGCGCTTTGCTGGGCACTGTACCGGTGTTAATCCAGGTACCGCCTAAATGTTTTTCGTGTGATTCTACAACCAGCGCTTTTTTGTCGAATTTGGAGCTTTGCATGGCACAGGAAAATCCGGCCGGGCCGCTTCCAAGGATGATGACATCGTAATCTCGGGACATAATTAAAGGCTATTCAGATTATCGCGATTCATTACCGCTAAGATAGAAGAAATAAAGTAGGATTTCTTCATTTATCAATGAACATTTCTTTAATTCTTCAAAAAATAATATTGGAACGATTAGAGCATCAGATTTGATGTTATAAGCACATGACGATATGCCAACAGCGCATTGTATTTTAAAACATTCATAAATTATTTAATCAAGTATTATGGCTTACAAACTACCTAAACTACCATACGATTACGACGCACTGGAACCGCACATTGATGAACGTACGATGAAAATTCATCATACCAAACACCATCAGGGCTATACGGATAAAGTAAATAAAGCCCTTGAAGGTCATGAGTTTGCAGATCTTCCGATCAGCGAGGTATTGAAGCGGATCAGCGAAGTGCCCGAAGGAAAGCGCCAGGCTGTTATCAACAATGGCGGCGGTTATGCCAATCACAAGCTGTTTTGGACGATTCTTTCTCCAAACGGCGGCGGCGAGCCTACCGGCGAACTTGCGGATGCCATCAACGATACATTTGGCAGTTTTGATGCATTTAAAGAAAAGTTCACCGATACAGCAACCGGTCAGTTCGGTTCCGGATGGGGCTGGCTCTGTGTGAAGGATGACGGCAGTCTAAAGGTCGTGTCCACGGCCAACCAAGACAGCCCATATATGCACGGGTTGACGCCAATTCTTGGACTCGATGTCTGGGAGCACGCCTATTATCTCAATTACCAGAACAAGCGCGGCGATTACGCTAATGCATTTTGGAATCTGGTGAACTGGGATAAAGTGAATGAATATTATAATGACGCAGCAAATTAAATAGTCATTAATTTTGCGGAGGGTGCTTATATAAAAAGTGCTCTCCGTATTTTTAAAAGCCTCATAATTTATTTTTATATTTACCAAAATCAGTAATTAACAGAAGAGGATTAATATGCAATTTGGATTAGGAGTTGGCCCGGACACATCATGGATGCGCGAAGAGCTGACCGAAATCGGTGTTGAAGAGTTAAAAACACCCGAAGATGTTGATCGCGCCATGAAAGAATACAACAAAGGAACTATGTTAATGGTGATTAATTCGGTGTGCGGCTGTGCTGCAGGAAATGCGCGTCCCGGTGTAAAAATCGCACTCGATGAGACCGGAGACAAACCGGACCATCTTGTTACCGTATTTGCCGGCCAGGATAAGGAAGCCACGGCCCGGGCGCGGGAATACTTTAGCGAGTATCCACCGTCATCACCGGCATTTGCCTATTTTGTTGATGGCGAAATTAAAGCAATGATTCCGCGCCACCGTGTAGAAGGCCGCACAAAGCAACAAGTAGCAGACGATCTGAAAATGGTTTTTGAAGCTTTTAACGGTGAAGAGGAAGAATAAAACGAACGGATTATTTTACTTAAGGCCGATGCACAATGCATGGGCCTTTTTTATTTGCCAGCGTTAAAATTAATTTCCTTTCCGTCTTTTTTCAGTACAAGACCATCTGGTTTGATGAGTTTACCGTCGGGACCAAACGCGTATATTGCACTTACCAGTTCATCATCTGTTCGTTCTTCGCTGGCTTTTCGGGGCTCATCCTTATGAAAACTGTCGATATGCAGCGTTTGCGTTGGATAGGCAAACTCTACTCCTACTTCTTTTGCCAAATGCATCACTTCCAGTAAGAAGTTATGCTGTAACTGAAGCTGGCTGCTCCAATCTTTCACTTCAAAGAACAAGTAAACCAGGATATCCAGTGAGTGTGCACCGTAGCCATTAAAATGGACTTCGTAGTTGGTTTGATTTATCTCTTCAGTTGATTTGATGATGGCTTTAATACCTTCAACAAACGCTTCTATCTGTTCGGGTGATGTGTCATAGGTAAGGTTGAGGGTCGTATTCAACCTGCGCCGCCGGCGGCGTCCGAGATTATCAATTTC
>JAFGWN010000205.1 GCA_016937115.1 Balneolaceae bacterium
CGGCATCCAGGTCAATAATCAAACGATCGATGCCGATTTGGTTATTTCCAACAGTGATGCCACCGAAACCTATCGGAATTTGCTTCCCTGGAGAGATCTTTCCATCATCAAACAAAAAAAGCTGGAAAATGTGGAGCCTTCCTGCTCAGGCTTGGTCCTGCTTTTGGGAATAGATAAAACCTATGATCAACTCTCGCATCATAATATTTTTTTCAGCGGTGATTATAAACAAGAATTTGATGCCATTTTCAATCGCAGGGTGATGCCCGATGACCCCACGATTTACATTGCCAATACCTCGGCAAAAAATCCTGATCACGCTGTCCCCGGCGGCTCAAATTTATTTGTTCTGATTAATGCTCCTTATTTGTCTGACAAATGGAACTGGAATCAACAAGCTAAACAGTACAGCCACGCTATTATCGACATGCTCGAAAACAGGGGTTTATCCGGTTTGCAAGAATCTATTATTTACCAGAATACGATAACACCGGTTGATTTCTACAAAGATTACCGGGCAAACCGGGGAAGCATCTACGGTACGTCATCGAATGGGAAAATGGCGGCTTTTTTACGACCCAAAAATAAAGCCAGAGAAATTGACGGGCTTTATTTCACAGGCGGCAGCACACACCCGGGCGGCGGAATTCCATTGGTGATTTTGTCGGCTTTCCATGCGGTGGAATTGATTGGACGGTATGAATATACAGATGCCTGATTTCAAAGAATCTGGTATCTGATAACCAGTATCTAACTACTCCCCTCTTTTGCCGAGGTTAATTACTTCCATATTGCGAATTTTTCTGTCATCAATATCAAACCGGACGCATGTACGATAAACCTGGAAACCCTGTCGGCCGGCAGCACCCGGGTTGATGAAGAGCATTTTATTCTTATCGTGGTCACGGCCAATTTTTAAAATATGCGAATGCCCGCAAATGAATACATCGGGTGGATTTTCCTCCATCTGCTCGCGAATGGGAATACAATACCGGCCCAGTGTGCCGCCGATGTGGGTCATCCAAAAATTAATTCCCTGCCTGCTAAATCGTTGATGTAACGGATATTCTTTTCGAATATCCTGCCCGTCTATATTTCCATAAACGCCCAAAACAGGCGCCACAGATTGCAACTCATTGGCAATGGCAAACGACCCGAAATCACCAGCATGCCATATCTCATCCCGATCCTCAAAATAGTCGAGCACCTGAGGATCCAGATAATTGTGAGTATCCGATATTAATCCAACTTTGATCATGTCGTATTCTTTCGCATCTTTTGAGCCAAAACGAATCACAAATGATAGGAATTGTTTAGCCATTTGTAAATGATTAAACAATTTTCCCAAATTTTTATTTAATATCTGATTTCAGCACTATATGCCGCGGTTTAGCATCATTATTGTTTCCTGGAATGCCCTGCACCATTTGAAAACATTTTTGCCCAGTGTAGCTGCCAGCGCGTATGACAATTTTGAAATTATTTTGGCCGATAACGCCTCTGGTGATGGCTCTAAAGCCTGGGTACGGGAACAGTATCCCCAGGTAAAGATCGTTACATACGATCGCAATTATGGCTACTGTGGCGGTAACAACCGTGCTGTCCCCTATGCTACCGGGGACGTCCTTTTATTTTTAAACAATGATGTAGAAGTTGAATCAAATTGGCTTACTCCGCTGGCTCAACGTTTTAAAAAAGATCCTGAAATCGCGGCGGTACAGCCCAAAATGCGGGCCTATAGTTATCCTGAAACCTTTGAATATGCAGGAGCCGCCGGTGGTTTTATCGATAAGTATGGATATCCGTTCTGCCGTGGGCGCATTTTTGATACCATAGAAAAAGACAACGGTCAATACGACGACGATTCTGAAACATTTTGGGCCAGTGGAGCAGCACTGGCAATCCGTAAAGAAGTTTTCCAACAGCTCGGAGGCTTTGATGAAGATTTTGAATTTCACATGGAAGAGATTGACCTGTGCTGGCGGTTATGGAATCGGGGGTACAAAATAGCGTATTGCCCGGATAGTGTGGTCTACCACCTGGGCGGCGGATCATTGCCCATGGGGAGCCCGCGCAAGGTATATTACAATTACCGCAACAGTCTAATCATGCTTTGGAAAAATTATGCGGCTACTTCCCTGCTGGTTCGATTTCCGGTCCGGCTGTTGCTGGACAAAATAGCCGCCATACGTGAACTATTATCCGGTAATCTTGATATTTTCAAAGCTATTATAAAAGGACATTGGCACTTCTGGCGATCGCTGGGTAAAACATCAAAAAAGCGAACACAGCTTCAACAAAACCGCAAGAGTAATGATGATCCTGCTCTGATGCAATCATATAGTATTGTCTGGCAATATTTTGTTCGTGCCAAAAAACAGTTCAGAGATTTACCGAAATGAAAAGTGAGCAGTTTAAATCAAAAGGCGGACAATTTCTAAAAAAATGGTGGGCAAGCATCGTGCTTGTTCCCCTCATCTGGTATTCGGTTGATCAGGCTTACATGACGCTGCGATTTAATATTTTCTTTTCTATCTCCTATGATTTCCCATTCCCGGTTAATATCATCCATATTTTTTTGGATAATTTTTTGCTTACCGTTCACGAAGCGGGACATACATTCTTCTCTATTTTTGGTTGGCGAATGCTCACCATTTTAGCAGGTTCTTTGTTTCAAATTATCATTCCATTATTGATTTTGGCATATGCTTGGTTTAACCGCGTTAAAACCGGTATCCAGTTTTCGCTCTATCTCGTTGGATTCAGTTTTGTAGATGTAGCCTTTTACATTGCTGATGGAGGTGCACGTCAACTTCCCCTTTTGGGCAACCTGTCGAAAGAATATCATGACTGGCATAACCTTTTAACTCAATGGAATGCGCTTGAATATGACATCACAATAGCAGTGATAATCTGTGCAACAGGTGCTACTTGTTATTTGGCAGCTTTGCTGCTGCCCGCTTTTTTCCAAGCTTATCGGTCAGTGAATATTGATATGACTTTTTAGGGACGTTCTTAACAGTACCTGTATTCTCAAAATTAAGATTAATATAGTAACGGATTATTCTTATTTTTCGGACATGAAAAGCGAAAACAAAATATTACTTCCTACCGATTTCACCGAAGATGCTGAAAAAGCTTTTCAGTATGCACTTGAAATATGTAAAAAAACCGGAGCCGATCTACACCTGTTCCATGCTATAGAAGAGCCCTATGATTTTGCTGTACGTATTGAAGAAATAGTTCAGGAAAAAAAAGATCAGGCCTATGAAAAGCTGCAGCAGATGATGGAAGAGGCACGGGAATCTGAACGCTATAGCGATCTTGCTATTTACTCTGAAATAAAGCGCGGCAAGCCGTATCCATCCATTCTTAC
>JAFGWN010000206.1 GCA_016937115.1 Balneolaceae bacterium
AGGGTAGATAAAAAGAGAATAAGTACTTTCATGATCTTGGAATTTTTGATGAATGACGAATTAGGATGAATTGCCTTACGCTTTCATCCCGATTAAAAAACTATTTATCAGTTGCTCATAATGTATGTTGAGTTATCGTACCCCCCCTTATTTACCACGCGAAAGATATAGGTCTTAGTGGCAGGCGGCGTCCAGGAAAAGTAAGCGCCGCTTTCCCTGCTCTCATCTTTACCAAGTTGTTCTCCAGACTTGCTGTCATAAACATACACATCAATATTGGTGTCGGTATCTCCAACAAATAAAATTTCTGCAAATTCATTTCCGGTAAACTCCCACTTAAAGTCACGCGAGCCGTAGGCAGGGATTGTGTACGTTGCTTTGATATATCCCTTTCCCTGAGCATAACCCCGCGAACTTCTGTCAACCTGTTTTTTAAGGTCGACAATTACCTGCATGATGGATGAGTTGCGCTCGGCATAAGCCTCAGCATGAGCTAAAATAGCAGATGTATTTAAGTCAATCGGCTCGATGCCCGCACCTTTTGTTTCTTCTTTTGAGGCGCCACTTTTTCCTTTACTTGCCTCTACGCGATTGCCTGCATCTTTAGCCTTAAATTGCATCAGCATCTTTGCTGCTGCAACCAATGTATAGGGGTCTTCATTTTCCTGGCCGTAGTTGACAAGCTCCTTTGACATGTGCGCAATTTGCATTGCTTTGCTTTTGTTCTCACCACGCGATGTAATAACTTCACTTTGGGCAAATGCCGCAGTGCTTCCTAAAAGAACTACAGCCATAGTTAAGACGTGATAGCATAGCTGTTTCATAACGTAAATATTAGTTTTTGTTTTATTGTACACCCTTTAATGACAGAAAAGCTAAAAGGTAACCCGTTGTCGTATATTTTTTTGCGAGCTCAATTAAATATATACTTTTTTCCCTATTATATTGCAAATAAGTTATCGCTATCATACTATCATTTATCTATACTGGAAGGTTACCTTCCCACTTTCACTACATTAAATAACGATGACCAAACAGGAAATACTAAACCGACTAAAGGAGGGGTCAAACGAAGTATTGTCGGTTGTTTATAAACAATACAGAGAGGAATTTATCAATTGGTCTGTTTCTACATATTCCCTGGATAGCGATGACGCAAAAGATATTTACCAGACAACGATTATCATTTTTTATGAAAATATTCTAATGAAAAAGTTAACCTCTTTAAACAGCTCCATTAAAACCTACTTGTTTGCCATCGGGAAAAATAAGATCCGTGAAAAGCTGCGAGAATCCGGGAAGGTTTTTCCAAGCAATGATGTCCTCAATGAAGCATTCATATATGAAGAAGAGACTGTTGATACCGAAAAAGAACACTTATACGACACGTTCAGGTTATGTCTGGATAAACTCGGCGACCCCTGCAAAAGCGTACTCATCAGTTTTTATTATAAAAACTTTACGATGCAGGAAATTGCCCAGGTTTTCAATTATAAGAATGAGGCAACTGCTAAAAACAGCAAGTACAAATGCCTGCAGCGGCTTAAAGATTGTGTCTTTGCAAAAACCGGCACCGCCCAGCAATGAATGAGCACAAGATGAATGAACAAAACAGAGATATCGAACTGATTGACCGCTTTTTACAGGATCGCCTTTCTAATAAAGAGGAACAAGACTATCGCGAACGACTGCAAAGAGATGAAGGGTTTAAAAAACTTCATGAAGAACAGAAGCTGGTAAAAGAAGGCATCATCTACATGAAACGGCAAGAGCTGAAAACCCAACTCAATGCCATCGAAAGCGAAATAGAACAACAAGAAACAGCCAGCAGCTGGACCTACTACCGAAGTATCGCGGCCGGTATTTTGCTCTTGCTGACAGGCGTAGCAGTAATTTATCTCTATCTGTCGTATAACAATTCATCCGGGCTTTATGAGAACTATTTCAACCCACCCGAAACCATTGATAAAGTTCGGTCGAGGGGGGGCGATAATAGTGGTGCAGCTATTGAGGCCTATAATAACGGTAATTTCGAAAAGGCTGAGCAGGAGTTTAAAAAAACAATTGACGGTCAATTTGATTATCGCTTAATTTATTATCAGGGCATTACAAAAATGCGGCTGGGAAAGTTTGATAATGCCGAGCTGCTATTTAACCAAATTTTAGAGGGTAATAACAACTACCATGCAAATACGCGGTGGTTTTTGGCATTAACCTATATAAAATTAGATCGAGAGGATGAAGCTATTCCGCTTCTGCAGAAAATAACATCCTCCGATTCCCAGTATAAAAATGAGGCGTTGAACTTATTGCGAGAACTTAAAGCATAGGGGGCACCAAACCGGTTTCTCTAAAATCTAAAACTAATATTATGGGGTTCAAACAACGATTTCGGTTCTTCTATAACCTGGATTATCACTACGCATTCGTGCAGGTTATATTGATGGTTACCAGTATTCTCATTGCCTTCTGGGTTGATACATGGTGGCAAGGCAAACAGGACATCAAAAAAGAAGACGCCTACCTTTCTGCCCTGGAATCGGAGCTTGAGGAAAACCGGGCTAAGTACAATGCGCACCTTCAAGTATTAAATGATGATATTAAAACCACGAATGCGTTTCTTTCCCTTCTGCAAGAAAATCAAACCGGAGATATACCCTCCGACAGCCTGCAAAAATATCTGTGGCCGCTTATTACTGTAGAAACCCTGTCACCTACCCGGGCGGCGCTTGACGATATTGTGAATTCAGGCGGTATGCAGTACATCCGCTCCGACATTCTTCGCCGGCAAATTGCAACCTACAAACAAAGCTTCGAATTCGACTTCGACAAGCAGCAAATGACAGCCGAACTATGGAGCAAAACACTGTCTGTGTTTAATCTGAATAATATTAACCTCTCTCTGCTTGTCCCCGCCCGCCCGGAAAGAAGTCTGGATAGCAGGCGATCAGTTCAGGTGCCCCGGATGAATTTCTCCTCCAATTTTTCGTCACTCGATCGTAAAAAGTACGCCAACAGGCTAACCCAACGCATACTCCTCATCAACCGTCTGCGGCAAACCCATGATGATGTACTAAATAATATTCGAATCTTGCTTTTTCAGCTTGGCAGGAAAGGTGACGCGGAAAATTCAAGTAATACTATCCGTGGATAACGTCCTGAAACTGCAAAATCACCTTAAAACAGTTCCGTGTATCCCTTTAATTTGCAATCGGGGTGAGAAGGTTATTTATTAAAGGAAATACAGTTAATTATTAATTAAAGATGTAGTTATGCCAAAGTGCGAAATATATAAAGATGTAAAAGGGAAATGGCGCTGGAGAAGAACCACCAAAAAAGGTGATATTGAATCTTATTCCGGTCAGTCGTTTGAAACACGCGAAGAGTGTGAAAAGCACGGCAAAGAGGAAGGCAATTGCTCGAGCTATAAACGTGTTTAGCATCCGCTAAAATGGCAACGGCTCCCCGGTAGTTTCGGTTAACTTCTTGTGGTATTCTCGTAACTGGCGGGTAACCGGACCCATTTCTCCATCCCCGATCTTCCGTCCGTCTATTTCTGCCACGGGCGCCAATTCTCCCATTGTCCCGGTCGTAAAGCACTCATCCGCACTGTACATCTCTGCCATGCTGATTCGTTTTTCACTGCAATCAACGCCATGTTCATGGCATAGATCAATAATCATCCCCCGCGTAATACCCGGCAGGCAACTATCGGCAAAAGGAGTTTGCACGTTACCGCCATGCACGAAAAAAATATTAGTGGCATTCGCTTCCGACACATAACCCTCGATATCCATCATTACCGCAGCATCCACCCCCGCCGCATTGGCTTCAATCTTGGCCATGATATTGTTGATCAAATTATTATGATGAATTTTTGAATCAATACATTGTGGTGGGTTACGGCGTATTGATGAGGTGATAAGCCGCAATCCTTTTTGCCGGTTCTTGTTGATTTCGTTCAGCGGCGGTTTCCACTCAGCCAGCACAATCAGCGTGGGGCCGTATTGATTAACCTGCGGATCCATGTACGAAGTTACCTTTTTCCCACGGGTGAGCGTCAACCGGATATGCGTCTCATCCCGCATGCCGTTGGCTTTAAGGGTTTCAAACAGAGCGTGTTTGATTTCTTTATTCGTCGGGATATCGGTAAAAGCCATGGCATGCGCTGAGTTCTGCAAGCGTTCCAGATGTTCATCAAGCGCAAATATTTTGCCGTCGTACACCCGCAGTCCCTCCCAAACTGCATCACCGCCTTGCACCACACTATCAAAAACGGAAACTTTTGCTTCTTGGCGCGGATAGAGCGTTCCGTCGATCCACACCTTAATATCTTTGTTGCGCTGGTCGGGAAGCGTAATATTGCTCATGGTTTTGTCCAAATGTTTCGAGGTTAAACTTTAATGTTACCGCTTCGAAATACACAATAAACAACGATCTATTCAACCCGATGCCTTTATTGCGTGTTTATAAAGCCGGGCATAATAGTTCTGGCAATTTTCAAGCAATGGTTGCAGCCGTTCAGGAAGCCGGCCTTCTTTAGGTGAA
>JAFGWN010000207.1 GCA_016937115.1 Balneolaceae bacterium
AGATGATAAATTAGCTTATGTTAGCAAGTCTAAACTATCCACTGCATTTTATATGCGTTCAAAAGAACAGGTTCGAACTGATTTTACGGAATCAACCAGGCAGTTGCTATCTGTTTTAAGCAGCTTTCCCGAAGAGCATTTTAATACCAAAATTATTGATGGAAAATGGTCGGCCGGAGAAATAGCAGAACATCTTATCAAGGTTGAAGTGGGATCAACCCGATTTTTTACCGGAAAAACAAAGGAGCCCAAACGGAACCCGGAAGAAAAAATCGAACAGTTAAGGGCAAAGTTCCTGGATTTTGATGATAAGTTAACAGCTTCCGGTCCCATTGTGCCCGATTCCAATCCAAAAGATAAACAAGAAGCAATAGACAAGCTGCAGGATAATCGTCAGCGGCTTACGAGCATGATTGAAATTGAAGATTTAACCAAGCTTCTTACAGCATTTGATCATCCCTTTATGGGTCCGCTTACCCGAATTGAATGGCTCTATTTTCATATCTTCCACAGTAAGCGACATGCGGCACAGATTAAAACGCTCATGAACCACATTGCGACCAATAAGTAATAATCGTTATCTATCCTTCCAATCACTCTTTTCAATTGGTTTTTGGGATCACCAAAGGCCATATTATTAATTGATGCGTATAGCGGTTTGCAGCAAATATATTTCTACTTATTAGAGTTTATGTTAGATGGAAGAATGCTTATATTTGCAATTCTACTAAGGCGTAGAATTCAATAGCTTTTATGCCCTTTTAATGGCGATATGAGCATTGGTAAACGCTTTTAATCATCAATCAAGCATTATTAATCGCGCAAATATATTCTTATGAGCGAAACTGAAGCACTTGAATCCATGGTAGGCGGTGAATACAAGTATGGTTTCACCACCGATGTGGAATATGAAGATTTTCCGGCAGGAATTAATGAAGACATCGTCCGTGAAATTTCCCGGCGTAAGGATGAACCACAATGGGTTCTCGATTTCCGTCTGGAGGCGTTCGAAAAATGGAAGCAAATGGACGGCGAACCCGACTGGCCGAATATTGAATATGAAAAGCCGAAATTTGATGAAATCCAGTACTATTCTTCGACTAAAAAGAAAGATGGTCAAAAGAAACCGGAAAGCCTGGATGATATAGATCCTCAGATTCTTGAAACCTATGAAAAGCTGGGGATTCCCCTGCAGGAGCAAAAACAATTGCAGGGTATTGCGGTTGATGCCGTTTTTGACAGTGAATCTATCTTTACCACCTTTAAAGAGAAGCTTGGTGATGCGGGCGTAATTTTTTGCTCTATTTCCGAAGCCATTCAGGATTATCCCGAACTCGTAAAAAAATATCTGGGATCGGTAGTACCCAAAGGAGATAATTTCTACGCGGCACTGAACTCCGCTGTATTTTCGGATGGTTCCTTCGTGTATGTGCCGAAAGATACGGTTTGCCCGATGGAGCTTTCTACCTATTTCCGTATTAACAATATGCAATCGGGACAGTTTGAACGCACGCTTATTATTTGTGAGGATAACAGCCACGTGAGTTATCTCGAAGGTTGTACGGCTCCGATGTTCCAGGAAAACCAACTGCATGCGGCGGTTGTTGAGCTTGTAGCGCACGAAAATGCCGAGATTAAATACTCAACTATTCAAAACTGGTACTCTGGTGATGAAAAAGGACAGGGTGGTATCTTTAACTTCGTAACCAAACGGGGACACTGCCGCGGCGACAATTCCAAGATTTCATGGACGCAGGTTGAAACTGGCTCAGCCATTACGTGGAAATATCCAAGCGTGATTCTGCAGGGCGACGGCTCGATTGGTGAATTTTTCTCTGTAGCTGTTACCAATAACCGCCAGCAGGCTGATACCGGCACTAAAATGATTCATGTTGGCAAGAATACCAAGAGTACGATTATTTCAAAGGGTATTTCGGCCGGTGAATCCAATAACAGTTATCGCGGCTTGGTGAAAATCAGTCCGCGCGCAGACGGCGCCCAAAACTACTCGGTTTGTGATTCTATGTTGATTGGTCAAACCTGTGGCGCCCATACATTTCCATATATTGAATCGGCTAATCCAACGGCCAAGGTTGAACACGAAGCTTCAACAAGCCGGGTAGGGGAAGATCAGATTTTTTACCTGCAGCAGCGGGGTATGGATGAAGATGATGCTATTTCACTGATTGTAAATGGCTTCTGTAAAGAAGTGCTGAAAGAGCTGCCAATGGAATTTGCCGTTGAAGCCGACAAGCTGCTCGGTATCAAACTTGAAGGTAGCGTAGGGTAGTGTTAAGTATCGTTGTCATCCCGAGTGCGATGAGGAATCTCACATGCTGAAATAGCAAGATTACTATATGAGATTTTTCGTCATAACCTTTTAGGAATGGCAAGTCGAAAGAAAATCATAATTAATAATTTAAAATTCATAATTCCAGAAACGTGTTAGAAATTAAAAATTTACATGTCGTTGTTGAAGAGGATGGTACTGAAATCCTCAAAGGCGTCAATTTAAAAATTAACGAAGGAGAGATTCATGCCATCATGGGTCCCAATGGAAGCGGCAAAAGTACGCTTGCCAAAGTTGTGGCCGGGCACGAAGCCTATGAAATAACCGATGGTGATATTCTTTTTGAAGGCGAAAGTATTTTGGAGCTTGATCCCGATGAGCGCGCGCACCTGGGATTATTTCTCGCGTTCCAGTATCCGGTAGAGGTTCCCGGGGTTACCAATAAAACACTGCTGCGAGAAGCGTATAACACTATTGCCAAAGAACGCGGTCGCGAAGAGCTTGATCCGCTGGAGTTTGAGGACTATGTACATGAGCGGCTCGACATCGTGGAGATGAAACCTGAATTCCTTGACCGTAGTATTAACGCAGGATTTTCTGGTGGTGAAAAGAAACGCAATGAGATTTTCCAGATGGCGGTTTTGGATCCAAAAATTTCATTCCTCGACGAAACAGACTCCGGTCTTGATATCGATGCCCTGAAGATTGTATCGAAAGGAATTAACCATCTTGCGGGTGAAAATAATGCTATTTGCCTGGTTACCCACTATCAGCGCATTTTGGATTACATCGTCCCTGATTTTGTACATGTAATGCTGGACGGTAAGATCGTGAAGTCGGGTGATAAAAAGCTCGCCGTTGAGCTCGAGGAGAAGGGTTACGATTGGTTGAACGACTTAGCATCCGTATCAGTAAATGGAGAACAGAAATAAGATTATGCCTGATATTAAGAAACAAGATACATTTTTAAGCGATTTACTTGCCAAAGAGACTTCGTTAAACGGCAAATCGACTGCTATTAAAAAGCTTCGTCAAAAAGGGCTTGAGGACGTTCAAAAAACGTCCTTTCCCGGACGCAAGGATGAAGACTGGCGATTTATCAGTCTGCGCGAACTCTATTCCGATTCATACATTCCGGCATCGCAGATTGAGGTAACGCTGCCCGATATCAGTGAGCTTTTTATTGAAGAGAGCAAAAATGCACGACTTGTTTTTGTGAATGGTCGCTTTTCTGCAGATTACTCTTCTACGGATGCTTTGCCTGAGGAAGTTACTCTTGGTAATATCGCTGATCTTTCAGCAGATGGGGAAGCGCTCGTTGATAAACATCTGAACGCATATGGTGATTTTGAAGACGACATTTTCAGTTCTTTCAATACCGCAATGCTGCAGGACGGGGCATTTATCCATGTTCCTAAAGGAATGAAGGTTGATACGCCGGTACAGCTTCTGTTTGTACAGACCGATGCAGATGAGCCGTACTTTACAACGTCTCGCTGCCTTATTCTTGCGGAGGAAGATTCAGAAATTACAGTGGTTGAAGATCATGTCGGTGTAGGTGAAAACAAATATTTTAGCCTGCCGGTTGTTGAGGTAAACCTTGAGCGTGGTGCTTATGTAAAGCATACGAAGATTCAGCGTGAAAGCATGCAGGCGATCCACATTGCACGGACAGCTGCGCATCTTAAGCAGCATTCAAATTACGAATCGTACACTATTACGATCGGTGCCAAGCTCTCCCGGAATGAACCTCGTATTACCCAGCTCGAAGAAGAGGTGGAATTTACTGTCGATGGCCTGGTGCTTATCGACGGTGATCAGGTTTCGGATACTCATTCTGTTATGGATCACCGTTTTTCACACTGTGAGAGTCATCAGTTGCATAAATGTGTGATTAACGGAAAAGCACATTCGGTCTTCAACGGAAAGATTTTCGTCCGAAAAGATGCACAAAAGATCGATTCCTTCCAGGAAAACCGAAATCTGCTGCTTTCGCGAAAAGGCTTGGTTAACACAAAACCTCAGCTTGAGATTTTTGCTGATGATGTTGTTTGTACCCATGGTGCAACCATCGGTCATCTTGAGGAAGATGAAGTATTTTATCTAAAAAGCCGCGGGCTGAATGATCACCAGGCACGCGAACTGCTCACATACGCTTTTGCTCTCGAAACAATCGAGAATATTACGGTGGATTCTGTACAAGAACTGCTGGTTGATGAAGTACACAATTACACCAGTCGCACGCTCCAAAACCAAGATTAGTTATTATGCCGGAGGCTGTTAACTCTATATCGTCGGTCGATTTCGCGGCTATTCGACGGGATTTTCCCGTTCTTGATCAGGATGTGAACGGACAGCCATTGGTTTATTTCGATAATGCGGCATCCAGCCAGATGCCGCGACAGGTTGCGGATCGTATTGATCATTACCATCGTCATGAGCATACAAATGTACACCGGGGCATTCACCATTTAAGCCAGCAGGCAACGGATGCTTACGAAGCCACTCGCGAAAAAGTCCGTTCGTTGATTAATGCCCGCCACAAGCATGAAATTATTTTTACAACAGGTACAACCGATTCCATCAACCTGGTAGCCAACAGCTTTGGCCAACAGCATTTTGATGATCAGGCCGAAATTGTTATTTCAGAAATTGAGCATCATGCAAACATTGTACCATGGCAAATGATGGCCAAACAGACGGGTTCAACGGTAAAAGTCGTTCCTGTTGATGATCGGGGTGAAATTATTCGTGATGAGTACACAAGATTACTGAATGAAAACACTGCAATTGTTGCGTTAGGGCATGTATCAAATGCCCTCGGAACCGTTCATCCTGTCAAAGAACTTAT
>JAFGWN010000208.1 GCA_016937115.1 Balneolaceae bacterium
AAAGAATATTGATGAGCTGCAGAAATCGGTTGAAAACCTGACAGGCAATCAAAACGAGGATACTTCATCTAAACTACAGCCGCATGAACGAGCGGACTCATTTTTTAACTAAAACTTAATTCGCTAAAAATAAAAAGAGTTTTATTTTCAGGTTTCAATACCTTCTTAAACAGATTCGATTTTATGATAAACCGTCTGAAAATTATCTCTTTTGTTGTATTATTATTCTTTATTTCATTGTCCACATTCGGACAGAATAATCTGTCACCCAATCCATTGCAGCTTGATGATCGCCCCAAACTGGTGGTGGGTATTGTGGTAGATCAGATGCGGTACGAATATATATCACGCTTTTGGCCCAAGCTTGGCGATGATGGACTCAAGCGTTTGGTTAGAAATGGATATTCCTTTACCAACCATCATTATAATTACTTTCCAACATACACGGGGCCCGGACACGCAGCTATTTATACGGGTACCACGCCATCGGTGAATGGTATTGTGGGAAATAGTTGGTACGAGCGACGGGGTAAATCCGGAATGTATGTAGTATCCGATACGGCGATGGCTACGATAGGCGGGGAAGGAAATTTAGGCAAGATGTCGCCGGCCAACTTGTTGAGCACCACGGTGACGGACGAGTTAAAACAAGCCGTTCCACAATCGAAAGTTATTGCGGTTTCCATTAAGGATAGGGGTGCGGTATTGCCGGCCGGCCACCTGGGCGATGGCGCATTCTGGTATGATGACCGGACAGGCCATTTTGTAACCAGCACCTGGTACGGAAATGAGCTACCGGAGTGGTTACAATCGTTTAATGAGCGGAAATTGTCACAAGAATACAGCCGGCAGGTATGGAAACCTGTATTAGATATAGATGCATATACTACCAGCAATAAAGATAATTCGCCTTATGAAGGAACATACTCCGGGAGTGAAACACCAACATTTCCACACGCGATGGATAGCTCCCTTACCCGGATAAAAACGTCGCCCTTTGGGAATACGCTTGTGAATGAACTTGCAAAAGCGGCAGTGAATGGAGAAAATCTTGGGAACGACTCGGCAACGGATTTTCTGGCTATAAGTTTTTCATCAACCGATTATGTGGGACACCGGTTCGGCCCGAATTCTATTGAAGTGGCCGATACATATCTTCGCCTTGATCGCGATTTGGGAGATCTTCTTTCACACCTTGATAAAAAAGTGGGGTCAGGGAATTATATAGTGTTTCTTACGTCTGATCACGGTGTTGTAGATGTGCCCGTTTCGCTAAATAAGCGTGGACTGCCGGGCGGGTTGTTTGATAGTGATACTGCTATTGATTCGTTACAGGCTCATTTGAACCGTAAAGTTGGACAAGGCAATTGGGTGGAAGCCTACCGCAATCAACAGGTCTATCTGGATCGGAATTTAATTGAATCTGAAGACGAATCACTTGTTGAGGTACAGGAAGAAGCTGCCCGGTTTTTGCTGCAGTTCAAGGGAGTGGCTTCTACTAATACGGCTCATAACCTGGAGACCGAGTCGTACAGTGAGGGCTTGCAGGCAATGTATCAACGCGGGCATTATCCCAAACGATCGGGTGATGTATATATTCAGCTCGCGCCGGGCTGGCTGGATACCGGTTATTCGGTTGGCACTTCGCACGGTTCGCCCTACAGCTATGATACACACGTGCCTCTTATTTTTTACGGGTGGAATATTCCGCAGGGTGAAAGCAGCGAAATGACGTTTATTCCGCAAATTGCTCCAACAATTTCAAACATGTTGCAGATCGAATTTCCAAACGGTTCACAAAATAAGGTGCTGAAATTTGAATGATTTTAAACTGATCGAACAATAAACAGCCCGATCCAAACAGCGGCCAGGCCTATAATAATACTTCCGGCTGAGTACAGAAAAGCCAGGTTGTGATGGCCTTCGCGGAGCAGTATCAGGAACTCGAACGAAAATGACGAAAAGGTAGTAAAACCACCGCAGAACCCGGTAGCCAGCAAGAGACGCAGTTCTGTGGTTGTGATTTGCTTGATGCCCAGACCGTAAATAATTCCGATTAAAAGACACCCGGCAATATTGATAAGGAAGGTACCTGAGGGAAAAACCGTATTCCACTGCAGGGCAGTGTATCGTGAGATCAAGAAACGAAGAACACTTCCCGCAAAGCCGCCGGCCCCTACTAATAAAATTGATTTAAGCATGATATACTCCTGACTTAGATAAAAAAATAATGTAAGCAGGAGTCATCAGCCTCGTCTAAAAACTACTGGGATGAGGCGGTTATATGGCGAACTCCATCGCCGGAATAAATATAAAAAAGTAATATCGATTGGCCAATTACGAGTTAGTTAATTGAACCGGAATCGTAACATTTATGCTACCAGATTGCGAAAATAGCAGCTGTACTAAAATAGAATCCCCATCAGCGATGGATTGATTCAGGTTCATCAACATAATGTGAACACCGCCGGGCTGTAGTTTTAAAACAGAGTCGGGCTTGATAGGCAGTACGCCGACCGGGCGCATACCCATCATACCGTCTTCTTCGTATGATTCATGGGCCTCAGCTTTTTGTGCAATTTCTGTTTCAACAGCAATTAACGAATCGGGCTGGCCGGTGCCGTTGTAAATTCGCATATATACTGCGCTGTTTCTACCTTTGCCACCCGGGCGCGTCCAAGCATTGCTGATTTCAATTGAATCAGAGGTGCTAATTTTATCGGTGTTTTTTGCCCGGTCTTGTCTTGACTCTGATTGACAGCCAACGAAAATTAAAAGAGCGGTTAATGTTAGAAGAATGAGTTTAGAAAAATTCATACCAGCTGTTTCGTAATTTGTTTAAATCTTCAATGAGGTATTCGGGCGGAACGCGGCTGCCGGGATATTCAAATCGTACGCGCCCCTGCGGATCCATCACCGAAATACGGTCGGTGTGATTCATCCTGTAAGAGCGCGCACCGGCAGAGCTCGTATCTACGTACGATATTTCCGCATCGATATCCATGGCATTTAACAGTGAGTCGACGGTTGTAGAATCTCCGGTGAGCATAGTGAATTTGTTTTCATCGAGCTTAAAGGTCTGCATGTACTCTTTAAGCGCTGAAGGAGTATCCCGCATGGGATCGAAGCTAATGCCCACAAAATGGGCATTAGATGGGTTTTTAAGCTGGTTTTTAATGTTGGTCATATTCGCTGTGGTAATCGGACAGATATCAGGACAGTGGGTGTAGATAAATCCGATGATGAGATACTTCCCCTCAAAAGCGGAGGGAAAGTTAACGGTAGAACTATCTTGATTGAGCAGCTGGAAATTATCATGGCTTAAATCATGAATAATTTCGGGCTTATTACATCCCGACAGGATAAGAATAGATAAAAAAACTAAAGAGAAGAAAAAGCGTTTATAAAAAAAGACCATACTTTCTACAGGATTGAAAAACGTTCAAATCAGGGAACTGTAGAAAGTATGGATTTTGATGTTGAAGGGCTAAGTTAAATTTTAAATATGTCCCAATAGCCACAGAATAATCACAATAATCAGAATGGTACCGATGATTCCGCTTGGGCCGTATCCTTTTGTGCGGCCAAATGTTGGCAGCGCCCCAATAAGAATAATAATGAGTATAATAACCAGAATAGTACCTAACATATCAGACCTCTCGTTGATTAATTAAGAGTAAGATGAATAACAGTTGTTTATTCATTTGTATGTTCTTTTAAGTTAGTTTAAACCAATAAGTTCCTCCTATCTTATTTAATTGTCATTTTCGGATTTTTCCTCGAGCAGTCGCCGCATAATTATCTGCGCAGATTTCTGAGATACTTCTCTAAGTTTTTGGCGATCTACGTTATCATCAACCTCGTACGTAACTGCGTCGGCACCAAAGGTTTTATATATCCAGTTTTTGGTGATAGGTGAGCTGGTATCAAACGGTTCAACCGTAAACTTTGTATCGGGAAAGGCCTTGACCAGTTCATCAACCCACTGATAGGTAAAATCTTCGGGGAAAGTTTCAATATCACGGTTGATGGGATAGAAGATATTTTCATTGGTTGAATGAAAATCGAGGCCGTAATAAACTTTAGAATTGGGGTTACCATCGAGCAGTTCAAGCAAATCATCCCGGATGGCTCGCGGTTCGGGCTGGTTGAAATTTTTCCAGTCGCGGTTCAGGTCAACCCCGCCGGCATTATGGCGCCAGTGTCCGTTTTGGACGCCATCGGGATTGGCAAAAGGATATGCGATAATCTCAAACTGCTGCCGAAACCGGTTAGCCAGATCCGAATCGGACGCCAGTTCTTCTATAAATGCAATGGCAGCCATCTGGCCAGTTACCTCAGGCGGATGCAGCCGGCCGGTAATAATCACTACGCCCGGGTCTTCGCCTTCTGGAACTTCGGTTATGGTCATCCGCCGGATGGGACGTTCCTGATGAGAATAGCCGATGGTTTGTTGTTTAACGAATGATTGTTGTGCCATCGAATCAGCCCACTGGTTAAACCAGTCTTGCGTTCGCAGCTCTTGTCCGCTTATCCATAAGGGTTCTTTGGTTAATTGAAGCTGCAATTGGGCGGTACCATTTTGATGATTCACACGATAGTTTTTGTCTTCGATAGGGGTCCAATCCGTTTTATTATGGCTTATTTTTGGAACGTAACGGTGTTCGCCGTCTTCGTAATAAAGCTGAACCCAAACTGTGGTATCCTGGTCTGCCCAAGCCTTAAAAGCATACCACGGGCTGTTGTTGATAGGGGCATTTTCCGGTGAAATTACCGCTTGATACAACGTATCATTTAGCTGGTAAAAATTGTTGAGCCGGGCGCCGTCAAACTCGTTTGACAGCCAGACGCCGTCGGCGGTAATGCCGAACGCATGTTCATATTGCGGCTGAATCTTCTTAGTCGTGGTTTCAGTTACGCCCTCAGGATCATAGGAAAAGCCGGTAAATTCTTCGCTGCTTTTACAACCTTGAACAATGAGAAAAACGAGGAGAAGTATTCCTGTGAGACGATAAAAAGTCATGATAGAGATATCTTAATTTTTTAAACAATTTAGATATTCAATATATAAAAGAGAGATGAAAAACGGATAATCTGAATTTGGCCATATTTTGTGATTCGTTTTTTCCGTTATATTGGGTTTTTGATGCTTCTGCGTTAAGCGTTATAATTAACAGTTTAAAATAACCAGACTATTTGCATGTTGATCGGAATAAGAAACTGCCCGGGGAATGTATTTTAAATTCTTCTTCATAACAGGGATTCTGCTGACAGCCGCATTGCAGAGCATGAATGCTTTGCCTTTGGAAGATAAGGTAGCAGAGGAAGACCGCCCTGACCAAGTGTGGAAGCTGAAGATTGAGGGTAACCAAACTTTTTCTGATATTCTCATAAAGGATCAGATTGCAACAGACGCATTTTCATTTTGGGATAAGCTGAAATTTTGGAATCGCTCGGGCCATGCTTTGGATAAGGTTGAGCTAAAAAAAGATGTGATTCGTATCCGTAACTTTTACAACCGGCGTGGGTTCCCTGATGTACAGGTGCGTTACCGCATCGAAGATGGAAGCAAATCATGGAAGAAAGAAGTTGTTTTTATTGTTAATGAGCAGGCTCCCATACGGATCAGAGATATCAGCTATAGCTTTGCAGACAGCACCTACCGCCAGCGCATAATGGGTGATAGAGAATTTGCAGAGACACGCAGAGAAAGTGAATTTCAACCCGGCGGGCGCTACGAAACCATTAAGCGGCCCGAAGTTATCAGTGCCTATGAGCAGACGCTCAAGAACATGGGGTTTGCCTATGCGAAAGTAACAATCGATGCGCAGGTTGATACTACCCGCTATTTCGCCGATGTGACCATAAACGCCGATACGGGACCGGTTGCTTATATAAATAATATTGCGGTCACCGGCGACAGCACGTCATCGCGAAGTTATATAATTCGTGAATCGGGGCTAAAAAGGGGAGAGCAGTTCAGGCTGGATGCTCTGCAAGAAGCTCAACGTGAGATTTTCAATCATCACTTGTTCCGCTTTGCCACTATTACCATTCCGGAACAACAGCAGGATTCTACCCTTGATCTGGATCTCCAGGTTCGTGAAAATCCATTGCGTACAGTACGGGCTTCCGTCGGTTTTGGCACGGAAGAATACTTACGTGGACAAGTGAGCTGGATACACCGCAATGCTTTTGGAAGGGCACACCAATTCACCACTACTGCTAAAGCCTCGTTTATTGAGCAGTCGTTGAATTTTGATTACCTGTTTCCGTATGCTTTCAATACAAAAAGCAGTTTTGTGATTTCTCCTTTTGCCCAGCATATTTTAGAACCAAGTTATGAGCTCTCCCGGTTGGGTATCACCAACAGTTTAATTTATCGCTACAGCCAAAATCTAACGGGTTCGCTTTCCTATCAATACACCAAGAATGCGGAGCTTTCCGTACAGCTTGATGAAAGCCTGCCGGATACCACACAGAACTACGATCTGTCTTCAATCCAACTGAGTGCATATTACAACCAGGGATTCAGTCGACGAAGTCAGCAGGGATGGGTAATTCAACCCTATGCAGAAATATCAGGCTTTTTGGGTACGGCAACATTTCAATTTCAAAAACTCTCATTTGATGTGCGCCGGTATACGCCATTGACATCATCAACAACTCTGGCCACGCGCGTGCAAACCGGTAAAATATTTGCTACACAAGAAGATTCGCTGCCGAATAATATTCGATACTTTTTAGGTGGCACAAACTCTGTTCGGGGTTGGACCCGTCAGGATCTGGGTCCCAAGCGCGCAGTGACCGACAGCGTACGAAATGAAGCCGGCGAAGCGCTACCCGATACCACAACGTTTAGCCGGTACGTTCCAGTGGGAGGGCGTTCATTTTTTGCCTTTAATATTGAAATAAGGCAGGATATTGACGCGCTGATTGAAGGCTTTGGCATCACTGCATTCCTGGATGGCGGACAGGTTTGGCGCAAAGACCCGGATATAAAATTGCGACCGCTTCAGTTTGGTGTTGGCGGCGGTGTTCGCTACGAGTCGCCCATCGGCCCGGTACGGTTCGATGTCGGGTATAAAATAAATCCTTCCGATCAGGATTTGGCGCGATATCGAGGGCAGGATTTTGGCAATACCTGGGATCGGATTGCCATTCACGTAAGTATAGGGCAGGCATTCTAATGAGCAGTTTAAACAAAAATAGTAAGAGTAAATCACGCCGAAAATGGCCGTGGATTGTTCTGTTTTCTATTATTGGCCTGGTAGTACTGGGGCGTTTGGCATTGATGACCGGGCCTGTTCACAGCTGGGTGAAAGAAACGATTGTCGAAACAGCTAATAATCAGTTGCGTCCTCAGCTTTCCATCGGTACGCTGTCGGGTGATTTATGGACGGGTGTTACCCTAACCAACGTCAACCTTACCGAAAAAAATGAGAACGTCGCTTCCATCGATACAGTTCACCTCGAATATAGTCCGCTTAGCTACTTTAGTGATACATTTCAGATTCATGAAATTCGTTTTGTGCGTCCATTTTTAAAACTCAGGCAGAAACCAGATAGCAGCTGGAATATACAAGATTGGGTGGTTCCGGCTGAAGATACTACGAAGGCTACATTCGCTTTTACACTTTCCAATTTTTTGATCCAAAAAGGACAACTGGATGTCAAAACAATTCAGTTTCATCAGGATTCTTCCTTTATCATTGATGAGATGAATCTGGCCAGCAGCCTGGCGTATTATGGAGACGAATTTGATGTCGGAATTGACGATTTCAGTTTTAAAATAAAGGAAACCAATCTCGATGCGCCGGTGTCGCTAACAAGTGCCGCCGATATCAACGAAAATTCAATTACGCTTGGGAAGCTGGCCATCGCTACCGGCCACAGCATGCTTAACGCCTCCGGCAGGGCAAGCCTTGAGGATTCCACGGCGCAGTTTAAAGCAACCACCACACCCCTCGGCTGGCAGGACCTTGCCGCATACGTGCAGGATCTCCCCATTCAAAAAGATATTCGTGCTTCATTAAATTTAAATGGAGATATCAACCGCTTTGAGGTCAACTTTAATGCCGATGCCACCGGAATTGACCGACTTTCGCTAACCGGCAATTTTCAGCGCGATTCTCTGTTTGCGTTGACATCTTTTGATGCTGCAGCTGATCGGCTCGATTTGGCAACGTTCATGTCTGATACCACCATGCCGCGGCTGCGGAATCTGGATTTTAAGGCCACAGGCCGGCTGCCGCTGGAGAATTATCAGCAGGGCCGGATGAGCGGTACGCTTTCAGCAAGTAATCTGCGTCAGGGTCAATACCGGATCGATGCCGTCGAAGGTACATTCTCACTCGACAATGAACAGGCTAAGATACGACTTGCACCGGTAAACGGCGGACAGCGGCTTATTGCCAGCGCCAATATTTCCCGGATTTGGGATGAAAACCCATCTTTTTCGGTACGTGTGAGTGGCAATCAAATCAACCCGGCGCGCTGGCTGCAGGATGAAACCTATACGGGTAATATCTCTTTTACCGGAACGGTTGTCGGCCGGGGCTGGATGCCGGAACAGAATTTCTGGTCGTACCAGTTAGACATCAACAAAAGTACGTTGATGAAACAGCAGATCGACAGCGCTGCTTTAAGCGGCCGCTTTAACGAAAGCCGACTTACAAATCAATCAACCATTGTAATGGGCAAAAGTCGGATAGGTCTCAAGGCAGAAGCTCAGCATTTACATACTATTCCACTGTTTAACTATACTCTCAATGTTGATAATATGGACCTCTCTGCACTGAATGGATTTGAGGAATATCCGTCCGCTATCTCCGGCACCGTTGAGGGCAGTGGGCAGGGAAGATCGCTGGAAAACCTGAAGATGCAGGCCGCCGTAAAAATTGATTCTTCCATTTTTAGAGGAGAGATGATCAATAAGGTTGCGCTGGATGCAGCGCTTGCAGATTCGGTACTGAATATTAAGCGTGGAAACTTGACCAGTTCTATTGCTGATGCCAGCTTCAGCGGGCAGGTTCAAGTTACCAATATGTATGATGTTAACAACAACCTTGATCTTGATGTGCAGTTGAAGGATATATCATCTTTTGCATCGGTAGCGGAGGTGGATATTCTGCAGGCTACGGGCAATATCCAAGGTGCCCTAAAGCCCATAGGGCGTGATTCGCTTATTTTTGACGGTATGGTTGAATTGGATAACGTAAATTATAACGAGCAGTTTATCGCTCCAAAAATATCCGGCGGCATTCGGGTTGAGCTCGACGAGCAGCCAAAGCACCTGCTTGATGTTGATATTTCCCGGCCCACGATTTCTTCTGTTGTCTTCAAGAATATTACCTTTAAGACCGAAGGGCAATTGAAAGATACGGCAACGGAAGGATCTTTCAGTCTTGATTTTTACAGTGCTCGAGAAGGGCAGATCAGTCAGGCCGGAACCTATCGGGTGACAGACGATACGAGCTCCGTGGAACTTACCACGTTTGACCTCACCAGTTCGCTGCGTACGCTTTCGCTGCAAAAACCGTTTCATGCTTCTTTTGCCAATGGTGCGCTGCAGACCGATACATTGCATATCAATTCCAAAGATCAATCCGCTTTTATGGAATTGGCAATTCCGTACGCCGACACACTTCATCAAAAAGCGTACCTGAAAGGCAAAAATCTAAACCTTGCTGTTATTCAGGAAGCGGCTCTCGATAAGGTGTTGATGGAAGGCGTACTGTTTGGTGAGATACAGGTTGGCCGCACCGATACCAGCCTTACCGCCTCCGGCGACATTGTATTGTCAAATTTGATGTATCGGGAAACCGAGCTCGATACGCTTCAGCTCCAGGCCAATATTGAAGATGAGCGGCTTACCGGTTTGCTGGAACTACATCAGGACGGCGATTTGATTGCCGAAGGAGCGGTTGATATTCCATTTGAAGCGAAAGATCCTGTTCAGCTCGATGACGGTTTTTTTGAGAAGCCCGTCAGCGGTTTTTTACGTTTGCATACCCTCAAGTTAGATCGCTTCAGCAGAATTCTGGAACAGTTGGGCTATCAAAATACAAAGGGAACTATACAGTTTGATGGCAACCTGACCGGGAAGGCCGGCCAGCCGGAGCTTAATGCAAAACTGAGCCTCACGGATGCCCAGCTTTCAGGCGTTCCGGTTGATTCGCTTATTGCATCTGCTAATTACCGCCACCAGGATTCCGACCTTAATTTAAATGCAGTGCTAATTTCCCTGAAGCAGAAAGCGATGGAAGTCGATGCCCGTATGCCGCTTAATGTAGATTTACGCGACTTAGATGTATCGCTGGCAGGCCCACAGGATAGCATTTCTGTTGATATGCAGACCAACAATTTTGATTTGAAGGCGCTGAACGATTTCATGGATCGTAGTACAGCTCGAAATCTGCAGGGACGTGTAAATGGGAATGTGAAAGTGAGAGGTCCGCGGAGTGATCTGCAGGCAAGCGGTGAATTTACCCTACGTAAAGGCGCTGTTCGCGTAGTGCCGGCTGGCATTCGGCTTGATCATATCAAATCAACCATTCAGTTTGAGCCGGATCGAATTGTGTTATCCAATCTTCACATGGAGAGCGGGAGAGGCGACTTGGATGCCAGCGGAGAACTGGCGCTGCAGCAGCTGGTGCCCGGCGATATCAACCTTACGGTGAAAGCCGAAAACTTTAAGGCGGCCAATACCAACGAATACAATGCGCTGGTCAATCTTGATATGCAAGTGGCCGGCAGCGTTACCCGCCCGAAAGTAACCGGCAGCGTTGAAATGATAAACGGTTTTATAGCACTCGACAATTTTGGCGAAAAGTCTGTTGAGACGATTGAGCTGGATACAATGAAAACACTTGAGCCTGAGATTAGTTTATACGATTCTCTAAGCATGGATATGAATCTGGAATTTAACCGTCGTTTTTTTGTCCGAAATCAGCGCTATCTGGAGATGGAGATTGAGCTGGACGGCCAACTGGATATTTTGAAAGATACCGGGGGTGATTTACAGCTGTTTGGAACGCTCAGCACGCCCGATGGGTATGCGCGTCCACTTGGTAAACGGTTCGAGCTGGTAGAAGGCTCTCTGGCATTTTCCGGTCCCCCCGATAACCCACAAATTAATGTGCGTACATTGTACGAACCCCCGCAGGCAAATCAGGAAGTGAAGATATGGTATGTTATTGAAGGAACGGTAGAAGATCCACAGTTTAAATATGAGAGCCAGCCGCCCATGGATTTGGCCGGGATCATCAGTTATACATTATTTGGGCAACCGTTTTATAAACTTAATTCTGCCGAGCAGAGTATAGCCAGTGCCAGCAGCAATAATGCCGCCGCCGATTTTGCCATGGAAGTGCTGCTCGACCGGGTTGAATCGATTGCTACCAAACGGCTGGGTATCGACGTAGTACGGATCGAAACCACGCGTATCGGCGGCGAAAGTGGCACGTCCATCACTACCGGATGGTACATAAACCCCAAAGTCTTTTTTGCGATTCAGAATGTTATAACCGGCTCAACTCCCACCACCGGATTCTATCTTGAGTACTATCTTCGGGAAAATCTAAAACTTATATTAAGCCAGAGAAATGACAACCGGCAAGGCGTGGACTTGCAGTGGGAGTATGATTATTGATTCGTATTTGGAATATGAATGTAAATCGGTATGCGTTTTTTTTGCCAGATGTAGTTTAGAAAGATGTAATCGGTTTGTCTGATGATAGATTATTTATCGGATCATGCGACCAGCTGGCTCCTTAAGTGCAAATATTTCTGAAGGCAGGAGATGGTATTTTAAAATTCGTCATAATTTTTAAGGATAAAGTATTTGATTCCCAACCTAAGTTGTTGCTTTATATTGTTCTTAAACAACGGAGAAAGTAAAAGAACCAACAATCAATTATTTAGCAGAGGAGAATCTTGAAGGTATATTAATCGAAAATCAGAAGGTCTGTTTTAGATTGAATCCAAAACTAATACGTAACACAAAATACGACATATTAAATAATGTATAGCAACGAAGACAAGCAATTAGCAAAGAAAATCCTCAATTTCAGTTGTGAGCTTCAGGAAGGACAGAATGTGATGCTGCAACTTGTAGGGCTGAACGGCATCGGGCTGCTGCGGGCGCTGGCTGAAGAGGCACGTGCCATGAATGCAAATCCGTTTGTAAATATCGAAGATGCCGAAATCAGGCGCCTACTGATGGAGACAGGCAGCGTTGACTTCTGGAAAAATCAGGCTGAAGTAGAAGGTTTGCCGTTGATGGAACAGATGGATGCTTTCGTAGGCATAAGAGCTTCACTCAACATTTACGAAAATTCGGCAACGTCTAAAGAGGCGAATAAAGCCTATTCTGATCACTACGGAAAGCCGGTGCACTCCGAAGAGCGAGTGAAAAATACCAACTGGGTAGTGCTGCGTTACCCTTCTGAGGCGTTTGCGATGAATGCAAAAATGCCAACGCAGCAATTTCGTGAATTCTATTACAACGCGTGTTTGCTCGACTACAGCGAACTGGCTGAGGCTATGAAGCCGCTGCACGAACGGCTTGATCAAACCGATATCATTCAGTTGAAAGGAGAGGGTACCGATATTGAATTTTCGGTTAAAGGGCAGAACTGGATTCCGTGCTTTGGCAAACGCAATATTCCGGACGGCGAGCTGTTTTCATCACCTGTTCTCGATTCCGTGAATGGGCACATCACTTATGCGCCAACCGTGTACCAAGGCAAACCGTTTGAATTTGTTAAGCTGGAGGTAAAAGACGGCGTGGTAGTCGACTTTGATTCATCTAATAACGAAGCGCTTGAAGAAATTCTCGATACTGATGCCGGCGCCCGGCGGTTTGGTGAATTCAGCTTTGGGCTTAATCCCATTATAAAAGAACCGATGTATGATATTCTGTTTGATGAAAAAATATACGGTTCCAATCACCTTACGCTCGGCAATGATTACGAAGAAGCGGCCAACGGCAACGAGAGCAGCATCCACTGGGATTTAGTCTGCATCGGCGCGGATGTATACCTCGACGGCGAAAAAATCCGGGATGGGCGCCAGTTCATCACCGATGATTTGAAGGGATTGAATCCGGAAGCGTTCCTTGAATAAGCTTTAGGTTGAACGTTACAGGATGCAGGTGCATGTCTCAGGTAATGTGAACCCTCAACCTGCACCCTGCATCCTGAAAACTACGCTTCTTCCGCCCACGCCTCCGGGTCTTTAAACACTTCGGCGAACTCGATCGATTCTCCTCCTTTTCCGATGGTTGCTTCAAACTCAACCGGCCCCTCTTCATCGCGCTTGATGAGCTCTGTGGCAAGCTTGTTTACGATCTCTTTCTGGATGATCCGCTTCAGTGGACGTGCTCCGTAAACCGGATCGTAGCCGCGCTCGGCCAACCATCCTTTTACCGGATCTGTAATATTGAGCGTTACATCACGATTGCCCAACATTTTATGCACGCGCTTGAGCTGGATGTCTACAATTGCGCGAATGTGCTCTTTACCGAGCGGATGGAATACGATGATGTCATCCACACGATTTAGGAACTCGGGACGAATCGTTTTCTTGAGCTGTTCCATTAGTTTGTCTTGCAGATCATTATAGACTTCATCACTGAAGTTGCCGCCGACTTCTTCAATTTTATCGGAAATCAAATGTGAGCCAATGTTACTTGTCATAATGATAATGGTGTTGGTGAAGTCAACCGTCACGCCCTTGTTATCGGTTAGTCGACCTTCGTCCATTACCTGTAGTAGAATGTTGAATACATCAGGGTGCGCTTTTTCAATTTCATCAAGCAGAATAACCGAGTACGGCTGCCGGCGAACGGCTTCAGTCAGTTGGCCGCCTTCGTCGTAACCCACGTATCCGGGAGGTGCTCCCACCAGGCGACTGACACTGTGGCGTTCCATATATTCACTCATGTCGATGCGCACCATAGCGTTCTCGTCATTGAAGAGAAAGTCGGCCAGTGAGCGCGCCAGTTCAGTTTTACCCACACCCGTCGAGCCGAGAAAGAAGAATGATCCAATCGGGCGGTTTTCATCTTGCAGCCCGGCACGCGAACGTCGTACGGCATCGGATACGGTTTCGATAGCCGGATCCTGCCCGACTACGCGCTTGTGCAGCTCTTCTTCGAGCATTACCAGTTTCTGGCGCTCACTCTGCAGCATTTTAGTGACGGGGATGCCGGTCCACCGTGAGACAATTTCTGCAATATCTTCGCCTTCCACTTCCTCTTTAAGTAAGGCGCGGCCTTCCTGAATCTCTGCCAGTTTTTCATTGGTCTCTTTCAGATCGGTTTCCAGTTGGTTGATGGTACCGTAGCGCAATTCTGCAACTTTCTCGTAGTCACCCTCACGTTCGGCTTTTTCGGCTTCGTTACGCGTAGTTTCGATGGCTTGTTTCAGCTCACGTGTTTTCTGGATAAGCTCGCGCTCGGTATCCCATTGTGCACGCATAGAACTACGCTGCTCTTCCAGATCTGCAAGTTCTTTGTTGATGTTATCAACTTTAGCTTCGGCGTTATCACGTTTGAGGGCTTCCCGCTCAATTTCAAGCTGACGAATACTCCGCTCGATGCGATCCAGCTCTTCGGGCATAGAATCGATTTCCAGTCGCAGGCGCGATGCAGCCTCGTCAATCAGGTCGATGGCTTTATCGGGCAGAAAGCGATCGGAGATGTAGCGGTGCGATAACTCGGCTGCCGCCACAATAGCGCTGTCGGTGATGCGTACACCGTGGTGCAGCTCGTAGCGTTCCTGGAGTCCACGTAAAATCGACACCGTGTCTTCCACACTGGGCTCCTGGACTTTTACGGTTTGCAGGCGACGCTCCAGCGCTTTGTCTTTCTCAATATACTTACGGTACTCGGCCAGGGTGGTGGCGCCGATGGCGTGCAATTCACCGCGGGCCAGCGACGGTTTCAAAATATTGGCGGCATCCATGGAACCTTCAGATGCGCCGGCACCGACAAGCGTATGTATCTCATCAATAAACAGGATGATTTCGCCGTCGGAATCCTGCACTTCGTTTACCACGGCTTTGAGGCGTTCTTCAAACTCTCCGCGAAATTTGGTTCCGGCCATGAGCGCTCCCATATCGAGCGCTACAATGCGTTTTGTTTTGAGTCCTTCCGGTACATCGCCACGTACAATTCGCAGCGCCATCCCTTCAGCAATAGCTGTTTTACCCACGCCCGGCTCACCGATCAGTACCGGGTTATTTTTCGTTCGTCGGGAAAGGATCTGCATCACCCGGCGAATTTCCTGGTCGCGGCCGATCACCGGATCAAGCTTGTTCTTCTCAGCCAGTTCATTCAGGTCGCGCGCATATTTTTTGAGAGCGTTGTAACGGCTCTCCGCATTGGGATCATCCACTTTCTGTGAACCGCGAACGTCCTGCAAAATATTGAGCACATCATCTTTTTTGACGCCGTGTTCTTTCAGCAGGCTGGCCGCCTCGCTGTTGGATTCCAGCATACCGATAAGCACGTGTTCGGAGCTGATGTATTCGTCGCCGAGCTTGTCGGCTGCTTTCTGGGCAGCATCAAACATACTTTTAGAAGTATTGGACAAATACTGCCCTGATACGGATGCGCCTTTTACAACCGGCAGGGAGTCAATGCGTCGCTCGAGCTCACTTTTCAGCTGCGGGATGCGCACGCCGATCTTATTTAAAATGGTGGTAACAACATTTTC
>JAFGWN010000209.1 GCA_016937115.1 Balneolaceae bacterium
AAATCGTACTCCCGCTCCAAGTACCAATTCATCAGCATTTCCTCCCAAACCGGCATATTTTAGTTCGCCGAAAAGATTTCCAAAGCCTATGCCGTACTCACCACCTACACCGATATTTAAGCCGGTTTCTGAAGCGGAAGCCGAAAATCCATTTGATTCTGCTTTGAAAGAAGTAATATTTACTCCTGCCAGGCCATATACATTGTAGGATAGGTCATTCAAGAAAAGATAGTGGCCGTTAATGTTAAATTCCGTTACAGTGAATTCTCCATTACCTTCGCTTTTTGGGAAAAAGTAGCCGAATCCTGCTCCGGCCCGAATATTATCGGTGATAGCGTAGTAGCCGTCAACCATCAGGCCGATGTCGTTATTTAAACTGGATGAGCCTTGTGCAGCGCCCGATCCATACATTAGCCCGCCGCCCACACTGATATTGCCTTGCTGTGCAAATCCGTTTATGCCGGTCGTTGCAATCAATCCTATAATTAAACACGCAGTACTTAGTAGCTTTTTCATGAAATGTTATTTTTGAGTTGTTATGGTTGTTAAGTATAAATCACGTTTAAAAGTGATTTTTTTAGTAAGACGTTAATTGCGTAAACTCTGCAATAAATTTTCTCTTACACTACTATGCGTTAAATGGATGGAATTCGGCTCACTTAATTTTGATAGAAGAAATGGGAATAAAGTGATAGTTTTGCTATGTTAAATTCCGAATTTGAAGCCGTCGCTGATAAGATCTAAATCATTCGAATGAGTCAAGGTAGATCCTCGCAAAAATCACCCCGAAATAACGCTTCCGAAAGCAGCCTGGAAGACGACTCGCTTGTACGAGATGCCATTGGGGGGGCAGAAAAGGCCTATACAAAACTGGTAAACAAGTACGAACGGGCGCTCCATTTTTATATCATGAAGATGATAAAGGACCAAAGCAAGGTCGAGGATCTGGTGCAGGAAGTTTTTGTAAAGGCATTTGACAACCTGCACAGTTACAATACCAACTATGCATTCTCAACCTGGTTGTATCGCATTGCCACCAATCACACTATTGATTACCTGCGAAAGAAAAAACTGCAGACTCTTTCCATTGATGAACCGGTTTCTTCGCGCGACGGGGAGATGGAGATGCAGCTACCGGATGAAACCGCACAGACAGATCGCGATATTATCCGTTCTGAACGTCAGCAGATAGTACAACAAGCGATTGATGAGCTGCCGGAAAAATATCGCGATGTAATTAAACTTCGCCACATGCAGGAGAAGAGCTATCAGGAGATTGCAGAGGTGCTGGATCTGCCACTCGGTACAGTTAAAGCGCATATCTTCAGGGCACGGGAGATGCTATACAAAGCGTTGAAAGATAAGCGGAATAAATTTTAGGTCGGCCTTTTTTAAGAGTCACTGTTGATATTTTCAGCAACAATTCCTGCATTCATCTTAAACTTCTCGAACTTTGCCCGCCGGATAGCGCTGCCTTCAAACAGTGAATCATACTGTTCATTATTCAACTCTTTCCAGAAATCAATATCATGATTGAGTAGTTTTTCCCGTGGATACAGATCTTCCATCTGCCCGAATTTTGCATCGTTGTTCCAGGGACACACATCCTGGCAGATGTCGCAGCCGTACATCCAGTCGCCGAGTGTTTCTTGGTATTGTTTGGGAATTTGTTCTTTAAGCTCAATGGTATGATAGGAGATACACTTTGTCGAATCCACGCGGTACGGTTCATAAATCGCGTTGGTAGGGCAGGCGTCGATGCACCGGGTGCAGGTACCGCAGTGATCGGTTACCTGCGTGCTGTACACAAATTCAGCATCAATTATCATTTCGCCAATGAACAGAAATGAGCCGATATCCCGGTTCAACAGGTTGGAATTTTTCCCGATCCATCCGAGCCCGGCCCGTGCGGCCCAGGCTTTATCGAGCACCGGGGCCGAATCAACAAAAACGCGGCCGTTTAAATTACCGCCCAGCAACTCTTCGGTAAAGGAAAATAGTTTTTTCAGCTTCTTTTTGTAAACTTTGTGGTAATCTCGTCCCTGGGCATATTTGGCTATCCTGGGCTTGCCTGTCTGTTGCTGCTGGCGTTTGTGATCGGGGTGAAAATAGCTGCCTGCCAATGAAACAACAGACTTTGAGCCGGGAACGAGCTTGGTCGGGTCCACCCGTTTGTTAAAATAATTCTCCATCCAGCCCATATTACCGTGTCGGCCCTGATTGAGCCATTCTTCGAGCCGGCGTTCTTCCGTTTCAAGACGACCGGCTTTAGCGAAGCCACAAGCATCGAACCCAAGCCTGAGCGCTTCTTCACGGACGCGTTGTGTGCGTTGGGTTAAGTTCATAATTATTGATGAATGACAAACGACGATTCAGCGAAGTTCACCGGGATTTACTTCGATAATTTTTCCATCCTGAAGCCGCATTGTACGATGCGGATAATCGCGCACGGTATCATAATCATGGGTGACCATTAAAACCGACATTCCACGATTATTGATCTTTTCGAGGAGTTGCATAACAGAAGCCGACGCTTCCGGATCGAGATTTCCGGTTGGCTCATCGGCAAGCAGGATGCGCGGCTCGTTGGCCAGCGCGCGGGCAATGACCACGCGCTGCTGTTCGCCGCCCGACAGATCTTCCGGCATGTTTCTGCGCCGGTGGCTGAGCCCCACCATCCCCAGCACTTCCATTACACGCTGTTTGATGTAGCCTTTCTTTTCGCCCGTCACTTTCATGGCAAAAGCCACGTTTTCATAAATAGTACGATCGGGGAGCAGTTGAAAATCCTGAAACACGATACCAAGCCGCCGCCGCAAAAGCGGCACATTCTTTTCTGCCATGGCGGTGACTTCCATATCGGCAACGCGGACCGAACCGGTAGTTGGTAGCAGATCTCGGTAGATAAGTCGCAAAAAAGAACTTTTGCCAGCGCCGGTTTGGCCTATCAGATAGACAAAATCTCCGTTTTCAAGATTAAATGTAACATCATCGAGCACCACACGGTGTTCGAAGCTAACGGTTATGTTATTGAGTTCTATGACTGAATGTCGGGACATCGAAGGACCATGGTTATGCGCAGGCTGTCGTTGGTGGCTTTATCCAGGTCAAACTCGTTGTAGGCCGCTACCATCCTGAAGTCGGTTTCATCCACAATATCCTGCATCTGTTTAAAAGTGTACACACGCTGGCGATGTTCTTCGGTAAACGATTCCAGGATCGTCGCTCCATCATCGGCCAGCTTGTTTATTTCGAACGTATTATAATGAATTTGCTGGTTTGCATCATATCTGCTTTTGCGAAAAAAATGATAGCCATTTTCGGTTGTGTCTTCTTCGTTATCAAGATAGTCAATGGCCTGTATCGAATTTTTCGGTGTAGTGAAGTCGAATATAAAGAGGCTGTTTGCATCCATCACTTTTTTAACCTGATTGAACATCTGCAGAATTTCTTCCCTGTTTTGCAGATAATTAATACTGTCGAAAATAGATACGATGATATCAAACGATTGATCAAGGGAAATATCCAGAAAATCGATTTGCTTTAGAGCGATAGACGCCTGCTGTTTCCGCGCCTTTTCAATTGCTTTTTGAGTCATCGCCTCTGATTTATCGGTAGCAGTAATATCATAACAGCCCAGTTTTTCAAGCGAGAGCGACAGAGATGCTGTTCCACAGGCCAGCTCAAGGATCGTTACGGGATCGGGATGATGTACCTGAATTACTTCATCGATAAAATCAGCCCAGATATCGTAGTCGACATCCTTCATGACAGCGTCATAAATCTCAGCCAGCGTGGTGTAAGTGGGTTTTGTGGTCTGCATGAGGTTATATATTCTTTTGCCGTCGATTTTTGCTGAGTGTAACTGCCAGAGATAAGGCTTCGAAAAAAGATGACGGATTCGCTTTATTTTGACCGGCAATATCGAAAGCGGTACCGTGATCGGGAGATGTTCGAACAATGGGCAGCCCCGTGGTGACATTCACACCGCCGCCAAAGGAGAGGGTCTTGAATGGAACCAACCCCTGATCGTGATACATGGCCAGTACGCCATCAAACTGTTTGTATGTTCGATTTCCAAAAAAACCGTCGGCCGGAAAAGGGCCGCGAGCGTTAATCTGTTCATCTTCGGCTTTTAAAATAGCCGGCGTAATAAGGTCAATTTCTTCGCTGCCGATGATTCCGCCGTCTCCGGCATGAGGATTCAACCCCAAAACCGCTATTCGCGGCGCGTCAATATTGAAATCATCATGCAGCGCACTGTGCATAGACCTGATGTGTTTTAGGATACGCTCCGTTGAAATTTGATTAGTGATTTCAGAAACCGGAATATGAATGGTTGTAAGTCCGACCCGAAGCTGATTGTGGACCAGCAACATCATGTAATTATTCGTACCTGTTTTATCGGCTAAAAATTCGGTATGGCCCGGTACCTGGTAGCCGGCCTTGTTTATCGCTTCCTTGGAAATAGGGGCGGTAACGAATGCATGGGCATGGTTTTCCATACACCACTCAATGCCTTCCTCTACAGCCTGCATGGCACTTGCACCGGCATGTCTGGAAAATACGCCCGGTTCAACGCTAAAAGAATTTTCGATGCAGTTGACGACGTTTAAACTTCTTTCTTTAATACGTTGAGGAGAGGATGCCAAATGAAGGGGCCAGTAATCCAGGCCAAGTAGTTTTGCATAATGATTTAAAACCGATGCATGGCCAAAAATAATGGGGGTGATTTCTTCAAAATCAATTTTTTGCAGGGTTTTGAGAATAATTTCAGGGCCAATGCCATTGTAATCACCCATACTTATTGCGATTCGTATTGGCATGCTCATATTAGAAAGTTAATCAACATTTTATACTGAGTCTGCTCTCGATTAATTTGAAACAAGCTTGAAGTCACCAAATCCAGAAGTTGCTTCAAAGACAAACCGCTGGTTTTCATACGTCCAAATTTCGGTGGTAGGTCCATTGGGCGGGAAGGTACGATTAATATTCTGCGGGGGACCATAGCGAATATAGACGCTGCCGCGGTCGCTGTTAAAACCAAGCGTTCGCTCTGTTGTAAACTCTTCGTAAGCATAGTCAATTCTGTTATAGTACTCGGCCTGCAGCTCATTAAATTCGGTATCTGGTGTGGGATCTTTTTCGGCCCAGAAAGCCCGGAATTTCTGTTCACGTTCCCGGTCCGACCCATCGTCGATTCTTTTAATCGTTTCTTCACTGGCAATAAACCGCAGCATGTCGATAGCAACATCAAGGCTTAGCAGGCTGGTTGGAATGTCGCTCCAGTACGACTGGAATATACGCTTAGCAACCGGGCGTTCGGTACCTTCGGCCTTGATCTGCACCTGATATAACGCATTAGGATAGGACTTGTTTGGAATTTTCAGCAGGGCGTAGGTGTACCCGTTTTGTTCTTCGGTGAGATTTAGCGCCAATTTATCGGCCGATTTGGCAAGTATAGGTTTAATGCCGGAATAGATCTGTTTTTCAGTAATCTGCTCTTCGGTCATTGTTTTAATCTGCCGGGGCTCATCTTCTTCATCTTCTCGTGGCTCAACCCGGTTAATTTCATACGAATAGGATGTTGCAGCATCGTAACCGGGCAGATGGACCAGCGCGTAAAAATCTTGGCCATACGGCACGTTATTTCCCATATTAATGAGTTGCAACGAAGATGGATTATCCATGTTATCGACCGATTTAACCAGTATTACATCCCCATTTTGTTGCTCCTTGTAAGGCAAAACGCGGATGTTGCGCGTGCGGGAATTTCGTCCTTTTGTCTCATTATTGTTTTTAAGCTTTAAAAAATAGGTGTAGTATCCCGGTTTTACATCAACCTGCATGCTCCCGCTTAAAAACTGTTTATTGGATTGTGTCTGTTCATAATTGGCAGCATAGGCCGTATCCTGCCAGGTTGCTCTGCCAATTGAATTTAATCCTTCAACATCGACTTGTTTATTAGGCCGCAAATCTTTTCGGGGTGATTCAAATACTTCAATATTAAGTGCGGCCGTACTTTTAAAGCTTCCCTCGGATGGATTGTCCGATTTCTTAAAAGAGAGAAAAGGATAATCCATTCGAAAGAGAGACGTTAGTTTTACTGAATTTTCTTCATCACCGGGTAAGGTAATAACATCAATAAAGATATTAGGTTGCTCATTCTGGCGGGCAAGCCGTTCATAATCAGAAGGTTGGGCCGATGCGTAATGAAAGGAAGAGAAGCAAAAAAGGACCAGCAGCCCGGCCAAACGTATATTGTTTTTTTTAGTAAGCACCATACTATGTGTTAACCAAAATTATTGTTAGGAACTATTATAAGAAATTTTGGACTCTTAAATATTATCCCAGGAAAAGAGTCCTTTTACGATTGCGAAATTTCGTTATTTTCTAAACGGTTTAACATCGCAACTATTATTCATAAAACCATTTCATTTATTATATGAGTTCCAGTAACAACTCCGGTAGTTCGCCACAGTCGTTGAATGCATTTATAAAAGAACTGAATGTTGAAGAAGAAGAAATAAAAAAAGGGGGTGGTGAGCGGCGGATAAAAAAGCAGCATAAAAAAGGAAAGTTAACCGCCCGGGAACGCATCAACCAGCTTATCGATGATAAAGACCGGTTTTATGAAATTGGCATGTGGGCCGGCTACGAAATGTATGAAGAAGAAGGCGGATGTCCTGCCGGCGGTGTGGTCACCGGGGTCGGGTATGTCTCAGGCCGGCAGTGTGTAATCGTTGCCAATGACGCTACCGTAAAGGCGGGTGCGTGGTTTCCCATTACCGCCAAAAAGAACTTGCGTGCACAAGAAATTGCAATAGAAAACCATCTGCCGATCATTTATCTGGTTGATTCTGCCGGTGTTTACCTGCCGATGCAAGACCAGATATTTCCCGACAAAGATCACTTTGGGCGCATCTTTCGTAATAACGCCGTCATCAGTGCCAAGGGCATCCCACAAATCGCCGCTATTATGGGTAGCTGCGTAGCTGGCGGTGCTTACTTACCAATTATGAGTGATGAAGCCCTGATTGTAGATGGCACCGGGAGCGTGTTTTTAGCCGGCAGTTATCTGGTAAAGGCAGCGATCGGTGAAAATGTCGATAACGAAACGCTCGGCGGCGCTACAACCCACACCGAGATCAGCGGCGTAACTGATTATAAAATGGAGGATGATGAAGAATGCCTCTCTACGGTTCGGGACCTGGTGGATAAACTGGGTCCGTTTAATACGGCGGGCTTCAATCGAAAAGAGGCCAAAGAGCCGGGCCGGGAACCGGTTGATCTGCTTGATATTCTGCCCGACGACCGCACCAAGCCGTACGACATGCACGAAATTTTAGCGTGTATTATTGATGAAGATTCATTTACCGAATTTAAGCAGGGCTACGGGCAAACATTAATCACCGGGTACGCCCGCATCGACGGCTGGAGTGTCGGGATTGTTGCCAATCAGCGGAATATTACCAAGACAAAGAAAGGGGAGATGCAGATTGGCGGGGTGATCTACTCCGACAGCGCCGACAAAGCAGCCCGTTTTGTGATGAACTGTAACCAGAAAAAGATACCCATTATCTTTTTCCAGGATGTTACCGGTTTTATGATCGGAAAGCGCAGCGAGCACGGAGGCATCATCAAAGACGGGGCCAAGATGGTGAATGCGGTAGCCAACAGCACCGTGCCCAAGATTACAATTGTGGTGGGCAACAGTTACGGGGCCGGCAACTACGCCATGTGCGGGCGTGCCTACGATCCGCGGTTTATGTATGCCTGGCCTTCGGCACGAATTGCCGTGATGGGCGGCCAACAGGCAGCTAAAGTACTCACCCAGATCCGGGTATCTTCACTAAAAAAGCGGGGAGAAGAGATCACAGAGGAAGAAGAGCAGGAGATATTGAAAGAGATTAGCGAACGGTATGATCAGCAAACTGATGTTCGCTATGCTGCTGCCCGGCTTTGGGTTGACGCTATCATCAACCCGATAGAAACGCGGGAGCGTATTTCAAAAGCCATTGAAAGCGCCAATCACAATCCCGATATCGAAGAGTTTAAAACGGGCGTCATTCAAGTTTAGGGTTGTTGATTATTATTTTAGATGATGATTTACATTCAAGGATACTATCATTCAGGAATCATCCATTACGTTTACATTTTTTATTGTCTTGTCCATTTTAAAAATGGATAAAAATGCTCTTATTACATCGTTATAAATATTAATTTAACCAAGTTAAGCATGAAGAGATTACTCTCGGGGGTATGTGTTTTTATCGTGGGTTTGGCTTTTTCGTACAGCGCATCTGCCCAAGGGGTGCCGGCCAAAGCCTTTGAAAATGTTACCCTTCATAAAGCAGATGGAAGCACAGTAGAAGATGCGGTGATTGTCTGGCGCAATGGCGTTATTGAAGCCGCGGGAAAAAATGTAAGCATCCCCTTTGATGCTGAAGTATGGGACGGCGGGGATTCGCTGCACGTCTATCCCGGTTTTATTGACGGATATGCCTACTGGGGCAGTCCCGATCAGAAACAATTTGAAGATACGCCTAAATATCGGGGAAAACCGTCGTATGAGCGCGCCGGAATTCGTCCGGAGCGGCAGGCCCGTGAAGCCGTAAAGATGGATTCTGATGATTTCAAAAAAGTTATGAAAAAAGGGTTCACCACGGCGGCACTCGGTACCAAAGGATATATGATACCGGGGCAGCTTGACCTGTTTCTGCTTCAGCCTGAACTTCAAATCGGCGATTTATATAAAGGGGGCGTAGGTATGCAGATGCAATTTGAGGAGTCGTATCGCGTATATCCCTCAACGGTGATGGGCATCATGGCCAGGTTTGAGCAATTGATGATGGAAGCAAAAGCCCTGAACGAGTGGCAGGGATACTACGCCTCAAGCAGCACGGAAATTGCACCTCCCCCAAACGACCCGGTACTGGAAGCCCTTTATCCCGTAATGCAGAACGAGCAGCGTATTTTCTTTAAAGCAGACAGCAAAGAGATGATCGAGCGGGTATTTGCCTTGCAGGATAAGCTTGATTTTGATTGGGTACTCGTTTCTGGGATGGAAGCTTATAAAGTAGCTGATGAATTGAAGCAGCGTGATGTTCCAGTTTTGGCCTCTATCAATTTTCCGAAGAAGCCTGAATGGAAAAAGGAGGATTACGAGGAAGAGGGTGAGGTGACCGACGAAATGCAGGGCTTCCGTGATAAGCGCTGGAATGCTTATCTGGCACGATATAGAAATATTAAAAAGCTTATGGAAGACGGTGTGCAGGTTGGGTTTGCATCTGCTGATCTCGAATTAAAAGAGATGGCTGATCGCATGAAAGACTGGAGTGAGTATGGTGATGTCACCCCGGAGGAAATGCTAAAAGTGATGACCGCCAATACAGCCGATATCCTTGTAAAAGGGAGCGCTCTCGGCGGTTTAAAGAAAGGGCAGGTAGCCAGCTTCAGTATTATGAACAAGCCCTTTATTGAAGAAAAGGCAGCAGCTGTATACTCTGTTTCTGCAGGCGAATTGAATGAATTAAACGATTAAAGCTTAACAGTATGGATACAATAAAGAAAATAGCACTGGTACTTATTTTTTGCAGTTTTACTGCAGTCGGGGTTTCCCAGCCGACAGGTTCGGTACTTATTAAAGACGGCACGGTCTTAACGGTAACGAATGGCACTATTGAAAATGGAGATGTTCTCATAGAAGACGGCATTATTACCCAAATCGGGGAAGATGTCAGCGCTCCGGGTGGGGCGGACGTTATAGACGCTTCGGGCAAGTACGTAATGCCGGGCATTATCGATCCACATTCACATATTGCGGGCGTAGATATTAATGAAGCTTCCAATCCGGTGACGGCCGAAGTGAAAATGGGGAATTCCATTGACCCGAATGATATTTCTATTTACCGGGCGCTTGCCGGCGGCGTAAGCTCCATTCACCTGTTGCACGGTTCGGCTAACGTTATTGGCGGCGAATCGGAAACGCTGAAGCTTCGTTACGGACAGGGGCAGGAAGGGTTGAAGTTTGAAGATGCGCCCCGCACCATCAAATTTGCTTTGGGAGAAAATCCCACCCGCGTTCACGGGCAGGGATCCGGTATTCAGCCCCGAACGAGAATGGGTGTCGAGCAAGTTATTCGCCGTACGTTTGACGCCGCCCTGGATTACCGACGTAATAGGGAAGCCTACCTTGAGGCGAAAGAAAACTACAATGGTCAGGGCGCACCGCCCCGGCCGGTTGCCAAGAATCTGCGGATGGAAACCATCGCCGACATCATTGAAGGGGATATTTTAGTTCACTGTCACTCGTATCGTGCGGACGAAATTTTAATGCTGATGCGCGTTTTTGACGATTATGGAGTTGAAAACTATACGTTTACCCACGCCAACGAAGCATTTAAGGTAGCACCCGAACTTAAAGAACACGGGGCGTACGCTTCCGTGTTTTCCGACTGGTGGGCCTATAAGTTTGAAGTTTATTACTCTACCGCTTATAACGCATCCATTCTTAACGCCAACGGAGTCGTCACCAGCATCAATTCGGACAGCGGCGAGCTGATTCGTCATCTGAATCACGAAGCTGCCAAGACCATTCGTTACGGCAACACCTCGAAAGCGGATGCGCTTAAAATGATTACCCTTAACCCGGCCATTCAGCTGGGTATTAATGATAAGGTAGGAAGCCTTGAAGAAGGCAAGCATGGCGATGTTTCTATTTGGAGTAAACATCCGCTAAGTATTTACTCCATCAACCAGATGACATTTGTTGACGGCGTAAAGTATTTTGATCGCGAAGAAGATGCCGATGATATGCGTATCGATATCAATCCGGGTGAAAGCTGGGAGCAGCCAACAGTTCGGAATACCAGCGAACACGGATGCATGCACGACACGTTTTACCTGTTTTCTGAAACAGCCGGCGAATAAGATTTTAACATAAGTCCATTTTTATTATGAAAGCTATTAAATCAACTATCTTACTGATCGCGGCCTTTCTTTTGGCCCAGACATCAGTTGCACAAATTACGGAAAAGCCCGGCTTCGGGAAGTTTGCTATCACCAATGCCGACATTTATACCGTCACCAACGGGGTGATTGAAGATGGCGTCGTGCTTATTGAGGGCAAAACAATTACCTATGTGGGAGAGAGTACCGATATTGGTGCGGATTTTACCCAGATTGATGCAAGCGGCAAGCGCGTGTATCCGGGCTTTATCGATGCCGGAACAGGCCTGGGCCTGCAAGAAATCGGGGCTGTAGCCGTTACCAACGATCAAAATGAGGTAGGTACTTTTAACCCATACATAATGGCATTTACGGCCATCAACCCACATAGTGCGGCCATACCGGTTACGCGGACCAGCGGCGTCACTACGGTAATTTCAGCGCCGGGTTCGGGTGTTATCTCCGGTAAAGCAACACTAATTAACTTATACGGAAATTCGCCCGACTCGATGGCTGTACTTCAGAAAGCCGGGTTGATACACAACTGGCCTTCGGCAGACCGCGGAGGGTGGTGGGACGATCGCACCGACGAAGAGATTGAAAAACAGTACAAAGAGCAACTAAAAAAGCTTAAAGATTACTGGAAAAAAGCGATCACATACCATGATATGATGGCATCATTTGAGGAAGATCCTTCTGGTAAAGAAGAGCCTGATACCGATCCCCAGCTTGAAGCCATGCGGGAAGTTATTGACGGCGACGTCCCGGTTATCGTTTCGGTTGACAGCGGCAAGGATATTTTAAAAGTCATCGACTGGATAGAGGAGATGCGTGAAAAAACAGACGCCCGGTTCATTCTGGCCGGACTTGAGGAGGGCTGGCTGGTAGCCGAAGAAATAGCCGAAGCAGACGTGCCCTGTCTTGTAGGCCCCGTGCTGGATACACCACCCGAGGATTACATGGGGTATCAGGTAGCCTATCAAAACGCCGGTAAACTGCATGCTGCCGGTATTCCGGTTGCATTAATGACCCAGGACATCGAAAATGTGCGAAACCTCCCCTTTAATGCCGGTTTTGCCGCTACCTACGGTATGGGGATTGAAGAAGCATTAAAAGCAATAACCATTGTTCCGGCTCGTATTTTTGGCGTTGAGGACAAGCTGGGAAGTATTGAAGAAGGTAAGATGGCGAACCTGTTTATTGCCGACGGCGACCCGTTTGAGCCGATGAACCATGTGGAGCAAGTCTTTATTGAAGGCTATAAGATTCCGATGACCAATCGCCATAGAAAACTATATGAGCAATTCCTGAATCGGGACGCCACCGTTTCTGAATAACGATTATCAATTGCTTCTTAAAGGTCTTCTTTCTTTGAAGGGAGGCCTTTTTTATTTTCAGGCTTATAATTGATGTGAGGAGGTTGCACCTCCGATCATCAACCATTGCTACGGGGTGTAACTCCCACGCAACAGGAGGTGTATCATTGATATTCTTAAATGCCAAGGCAATATTTGGCGCCGAGGCCTACCAGAATGGCAAAGAGAAAGCTGATAAGTGTACCGATTAAAATGTATTCGGCCTGCATGCGGTCTTTTTTTTCCGTTATTTTGCCGGTAAATCGAAAGATCGATTTTGCAGCAATCAAAAAGCCGATAGCGCTGTATTGTCCCAGCAAGATAAAGGTTAAGATGATCGTGCGTTCCACGTAGCCAATCCAGGTCCCGGCATTTTTAAGGCCGATAAGTTCCGATGAGTATTCATTAAGCTCTTCACTCCAGCGCCGCGTAAGTTTGCCAATCAGGAAACCCAGGGGCCGCAGTATAATCAAGTAGGCGGTAACCACAATCCAGAGCGAACTATTGTTAAAAGCATCCCATAAAATAGTGATATCACCAAAACCGTAGCCGATGTACCACAGCCAGCCGATGATCAGCATAGCAATGTGCAAGAGTTGGTCAATCACGAAATAGCGGGCACTGTTTTGTTGGGCCGATTTCCACCAGTCAATAAGAAAATGGGTAACGGTGATGAAGAGCGGCAGCTGCCAGCTCGACCAATCCGCTAAAAAAAGATAGGTTAGTAGTCCCACGATCCCAATGTGATAGTAGTGGTAGGGCGAACGAATGCCGTTTTTCTTATCTATGACCCATTTCCGTCGTTGCAGAAAAAAATCGGCCAGCAGATGAGCCATAAAGATGCGAAAAAATACCATAAGTTCGGGCGTATCAACCATAATGCTATCCTGGGTCTTTAATATTCTCTATTACCGTTTCATACCGTGTTAGAAATTCCCTGATAGCAAACCATCCCGCTGCTTTAACGCGGTAGTGAACGGCTGCCTGTGATATATCAAGGTCTTTCCCTATTTCTTTCTTGGTTTTGTTCAGCAACAATCGGTACACAATTTCCGCCTGCGGCGGTGTCCATTTGTTGATAACGGCATCCAGGAATGCACAGTACGTTTTAAATTCATGGTTATATTTGCCTGAAGACTCTGTAATGGCAGATTTAAAATCTCCTTTCAGCTCATCGAGTACCGGTCCTGAATTTCTAAAGGCTGGTCCGTCTCCTTCCGATATATTTTCGGGAAGGTAGTCAATGGAGCCAACGCCAATAGCAATACGTGCATCCCAGTCTGTTTTCTCGTTTTTTGAATGATTTCTTATCAGTGTTGTACGAACAATAAGCGCTGCTTTCAAGGCTTCGGCGGGATCAGCCAGTACGCCCTGAAAACTGTCTCCCCTGAATATATCAAACGAAGGAGAAGGGTTTTTGGATTTAGACTTTTTTGTTATGGCCCCAAACGCCTCCTTGAGTAATTGGATAAGCTTATCTTTTTCTTCACCTTTGGCATCAGAAGAATTAATGACATCGCCTGTTAAAACAGCATATAATTTTTTATCAGACATAACGTGCATAAATGATTACTTGGCAATCTCTATTTTTAAGCCTACAAGCTTAAAAAAACGTTTTTTAAGTCTATAGGCTTAAAAAGATAATTTTTAAGTCCACAGACTTAATTTTGGCCGTTTAATTTTAACAAAAAACTGTCCAATAAAAAAATGGAAACTGCAAGAGCGGTAAGGCAAAGTACACTTACCAATGGTTCCCAGATCACAAGTCCACCGATGATCCCTAAAATACCGCCCAGATACTGGATATACCGAAGCTGCTCATTGGTTGCTTTCCTGATAATATCGGAGATACGCTGCTCATCATATTCCCTTAAATTGTCTTCAACCAAGGCGTGAACATCCAGCTGGTTAATGAGTTTATAGAGCATGGAGGTGACAAATTCCTCAATTTGTTCGCTGTTGGCTTCCAGTTTTTCCGGTAAATTATCAAGAAAAAGATCAAAACGGTCGAGCCCGGTTTCAACCGATTCTGGGATGCGTGTAAGGGCATCTTCCACAATTTGCTGCATCTTTTGGCCTTTGACAAAGGTGTAAGCCTTAAGGGCCATGCGCTCGATAGATGTTTCCCGCATCGACTTTTCAATTTGAACCAAAATTTTCTGTGCCAGGGCAGCCCGGATCTCGGGATTGGCGATCATATCATCGATGTAATTTACGAGCAGCACTTTTAAATCAGCCCGAAAGGAGGGATTATCAATGATAGCGCGGATGTAGTCGGTGGACTTTTTTCTATATTTGCTGATGATATCCGATTCATGAATCTTGCGTTTGATAATTTCCGGATTGATTAAATCTTCGGAGACCGCCTGGGCCAGCCGGAATGCAATCCGGTTTTTCTGTGCGGGAATTAACCCGTGTCCCAAAAGCGGACGTTTATGCACGGGTTTAAAGAGCATGGTGATGGCGATCCAGTTGGTAAGAAAACCGATCAACCCGCTCACCGAAAGAATTCGCAAGAGCCCTTCAAAATAAAAGGGATGTCCCAGGATGGTGTACCTGATTCCATCAAAATCCCAGAAAAAGGAAAAGGCGAATAGCAGGATTAACAAATAGGGAATAACGGCCAGGAGCTGCAAAAGCCACGATTGTTCATGCTCAAACGGGGCCATCATCTTTTCCGATGTAGCCTTCTTCGGCATTTCAGGTTCTTTACGGTACCGATGGATCGTATTCCAAAGGTTTTTAGCATACGTTTTGGTCTGCTCTTTGGCAGCCTGCAGCGCAGAATCCTGTGATGAATCGGGCATGATTAACGTCCGTGTTTCAAAGTGGTTTTTTTAATATAACAAGTACTACGTAAAAAACAGGAAAGGGTTAGCCCGAAATTACCATTCATCAAACCCGGCCGAGAAAATACTCTTCTTTTTGGCGCATCGTTTTTTGGGCTTTGGGTGACTGATCATCATACCCGATTAAATGAAGCAGCCCGTGAATGATGATGCGTTTAAATTCGGTTTCAGGCGGCTCATTAAACTCATCGGCCTGTTCAGCTATACGGGGCGCGCAGCAGTAGAGGGTACCTTCAATGGACTGGTTCCCGGGATCATCATCATAGCGAAAGCTGATGATATCGGTTACATAATTGCGTTCGAGATGCTCCTGGTTGATGCGGACGATTTCATCTTCATCGACAAAAACGGCCTCAACCAATTGAAAAGAACAGGATTCTTCATTTTCAACAGAAGCGGCGATAGCTTGCAATACCTGATGGCTGACGGGAATATCAGCTTCCGATTCATTAAACAGGTGAATGCCCGAATAAGCGTTATGAGAAAAGAATTTATTCTTCGTCATTAAAAGAAAAAGTATCGGGACCCACCGATTCGGTGAGGGAGAGGGCGATAGCGCACATCATAAGATCTTCGGGCAGCTTCGTAAAATCACTGTTTAAGATAGCCTCGCTGACATTTGCATAGAGGCTGCACCCCGCGCCCGGTTCCACAATAAGGCCGGATGTCTGCTCATGATTTCTTCCAAAAAAAGTAACTTGCTGCAGCACATCACTGGCAATAAAGGCTGTACAGTTATGCAGCTGTAAAAACGTGTTTTGGGCATATACCGAAACCATATTAAGCTGTTCGCCATTGGCTTTGAGGCCGAGATGAATTTCCAGCGCCAGCTTTCGGCCTTCTTTCTCATTTGTTACTTGAAACCGGAAAACATCATCGCCGAGCGGCTTTGGTGTGGTATCCAGGATGGCTGCAATGGCATCAATATTTTCTTTGGTGAATTGGTGAACCATGAGAAAAATTATTAGATGGTGAATAATGATACACTAAATATACCACACCTCAGGCAAATAAGAAATTACTTTAGATAGTAGCTGATTAGTAAAAAACATGCGTGTTTAATTTCTTTTACTTACTGATTCGCCTCCGGGCTGCCCGATCGATTAGGTGGAAACTCAATACTGTTTTGGGTGATCTGATTCACCTGTTGGGTTAATGCTTTGGCTTTGTCTTGCCGGCCGGTCATCGTGTAAATAGAATGGATGATATCCAGGTTATTCACCGCATAAGAGAACTCCCGAATGATTCGATCGCGACGGGATGAAATTTGCTGTATCCGCCGCTGCAGCTCTTGCTGTTTCTCAATATCGGCGTTGGCGCGTGCTCGTTTTATTTCATCATTGATCCGGGCTACATCTTGCTGCAGCTTATCGTATTGTTCCATGTAGTATTGCAGGTTTTCAAGCGTCGGTTCTTTAATTTTATCAGCCAGGCGGTTGGCATTTTCACTGTCGTTGGCCCGGGCGTAGCTATAGGCATAGAGAATGATGGAGCGGTTGTCGCCCTCAATGGTGTTGAAGGGAATATTCTTTTCACCCCAGGCCAGCCATTTGGAGGCGCTGTCGGGTTTATTCTCCTGCAGGTAGGCATTCGCCAATTCTGTTACGCCGTAGCGGTAATTGCCCAGCATGCGCCGGATGTTTTCATCCAGGTAATTACCTTCTTTGTTCCACTTACGGAACCGGAACTTCCGATAGGTATCGCCAAGAATTTCTGTATCGATCCACCCGAAGGCTGATACATCATCATGGCGATCGGGTACTACCCGGAAAGCTTTGCCTTCGAAACGGAAGTAGTTTTGCAAATTAAGCTGGCTGGTTCGGGACACCGTGTTGGCAAAGTAAACCGGACGCAGCCACTTATTGGTTCGCAGGATATCTAAAATAACTTCATCCTGAACCTGTGTATAGAATCGCTCATTGCCTTGCTGGTCGCGGCCGGCAGAACGTCCTTCATAATACCAAGCCACTTCGTTGTCTAAAGAATCGATGGGCATGCCAAAATCAACCGTTTCACGATACACGTTCAGCGAGGTATCGGACTTCACGCCAATGGCTTCACGGTATTTGCTGGAATCGGTAAAGGCGCTCTGCAACAGATTTTTGTTGACTGGAATGCGAATGGTATCGGGCTGATACAGTTCCAGACCGCTTGTAAGTTGTTCAATCTCTTCATTGTTGAGCGAAATGGGTACCGGGGCCGATTCATGGGACCACTGATCCCGCAACTGCTTAATGTACCAGTCGGTATTGAGCAAGCTAAGGCACACAATACGCACGTCGGTTCGCACGCCTTCCACTTCCTGCAGGTACCAAAGCGGGAACGTGTCGTTGTCACCGTTGGTAAACAAGATGCCCTGATAATCAACCGACTGCAGCAGATTGTAGGCGTAATCGGGGGCTATATATCGTTCGCTTCGGTCGTGGTCATTGAAGTTTTGCCAGCCCATCTGAAAAGGGACGGCTAAAAATAATAAGCCGAGGATACCATAAGCCGCAATGTTACTTGATTTCCAATACTCCTTCACCATATCCACAAGGCCCACGCCGCCCATACCGATCCAGATGGCAAAGGCGAAGAACGATCCCACGTAGGCGTAGTCCCGCTCGCGCGGCTGCATGGGCGTTTGATTAAGGAAAACAATAATGGCCACACCCGTTAATATAAAGAGCGCTAACACCGAAAGCGCGCGCTTCCAATCTTTCTGAAAGTGGAAAAACATCCCTAAAAGACCGATAAAAAAGGGGAGATAATAGTACGTGTTATGGGCCGGATTATCTTCGTGTTCGCTTTCGGTAAACCCGGCGTGCCAGCCCGCATCCTGAATATCCGCATCGCGGCCAATAAAATTCCAGTTGAAATAGCGGATGTACATATGGTTGAGCTGGTACTCAATAAAATACTCAAAGTCGCTGCTGTATTGCGCATACTGCCGCACATGATGAGGCTGGGACGAATAACGCCGCGGGAAAAGCGTTTCTTCCTGCCGGTTTATGTTACCGGATGCGTTGTCGTAGGTATGGCCGCTCAACAGGGGCGTGTCGCCGTACTGTT
>JAFGWN010000210.1 GCA_016937115.1 Balneolaceae bacterium
ATTTAAATTAGGCTGATAGGCAATCTCAAGCGTTGACTCCTGGCCTTTAAGCCGCATAAAAAGCAGTTGCCTTCGAACAACGAGATCCTGGGAATCGACTTCGCTGCTCAACGTGTCCATCGCTTCCCGGGTGAGCTCTTCCATCATTTCAGGAATAGCCGAACGAATATCCTGCAAGTTTTTCAGGATTTGTTTTTCTTCAAAATGCTCCATTACGGCGTGCCCCAAACCATAGGCACTCAACAGGCCGGCATCCCGGGGGATGATAACTTTATTGATACCGATCTGTTTTGCAATGGCACAACAGTGCTGGCCGCCGGCTCCGCCGAATGAGACTAACCCATATTCTTTAGGATCATATCCTTTACGCAGTGATATTTTTTCGATAGCCCGGGCCATTTTCTGATTTGCTATTTCAGTCAGTCCTTCCACCACTGTTTGTGATGTTATCTTCTCATCCTGTTTTTTACTAATGGCCTCAGCCAAACATTCTAACTTCTGCGCGGCCGCCTCGATATCAATGGGTATGTGGAAATTTTCTTCATCAAGCCGGCCGGCCAGCAGGTTAATATCGGTTAGTGTAAGCGGGCCGTTGGCTCCATAGCAAGCCGGACCCGGAGAAGCACCTGCGCTTTGCGGTCCTACCCGCAATGTATGTCCATCAAAATAGCAAACAGACCCGCCGCCGGCAGCTACCGTTTCTACCGCAACGGCCGGCGCCATCAGATGAGCATCACCGACCTTATGCTCAAATATGTATTCATAATCTTCGTCATAACGGGAGATATCTGTGCTGGTTCCTCCCATGTCAAACGAAATAATTTTGTTAAAACCTGCTTGTTTCCCAATCGTTGCTGCCCCAACTACACCAGCTGCCGGACCGCTTAATAAGCCATCTTTAGGTGTAAACTCAGAGCTGTTCATCAGCCCTCCGGCACTCGTCATAATGGATAGTTGCCCTTCATCCATGCTGCCCACAACCGACTGAAGATAGTTTTCCATAATGGGAGCCAGATAGGCATTAACCAACGCAGTTTCGGCACGCGGTAAAATTTTCACAAACCTGCTTAAATCTGAAGAAGCAGACACATACTTAAATCCCAACTCTTTCAACAGGGTACGTATTTTCTGCTCATGTTCGGAATTTGCATAACTATTCATACAGACTACTGCCGCTGAATCAATACCTTCTTTAATCAATTTTTCCGCCTGGTCGCTTACCGGGTTTAAATTCAGCGGCCTCAGGATTTCACCATTCGCATCAATCCGCTCATCTACCTCAATCACTCTTTGATACAATGGTGCAGGTTTCTCAATTCGCAACGAAAACAGATCGGGTCGCTGTTGCGTACCAATACGTAATAAGTCGCCAAATCCTTTTGTGATGAACAGCACAACCGGGGCACCCTTTCGCTCCAGCAGCGCGTTGGTTCCGCGCGTGGTAGCTAATCGAAGATCCATGGGAGGCAATACATTTTGAGAGGAAGTCCCGGTAAGCAATCGCGCCGCAAGTATGGGCGCTTCTTCCTTTGAAATTACCTCAAAAGACCGCCCTTCCCAAGATGGATTAACGGCTGGCTTATCCAGAATAACCAGGGATTCATCTGCATTGAAACGGCCAACTTGCATTGCGTGGTCACGAGAATCGAAACCCAACAGGATAAACTCAAACCCGTCAATAAAATGATCGGGAGCATCCCACTCCTTTTCTATAAGAATGGTGTCGTCAGAAAGAACCTTTTTGACAGTCCCCCGCAACGCACTGCTGCTTAGTACCTTTGTACGGTGCCATTTGCCGTTGGGATCGATCCCAAGGCAATCGGTAAAGGTACCACCCGTATCAACCCAAATGTTCCATTTGTTGTTTTTCTGCCCCACCAATCTACTCTGTAATTAATAATCATGTTACCAAAAACCTCTTTTGATTATAACAGAACTTTGGGGATTTGGAAATAAAATATCTGCATGATCTTTTAAAACAATAATGAAGCATGCCTGTTTCATTATAGGATGCTTATTAAGATTCTACATTCAAAAAAACATTTATTCTGCGCAACAGATAATCGTAATGAGCCTTATCCTGCTCATTATGAACCTTCCGGTGGGCTTTTTCAATGATTTGCTTCACCTTTTTAACTTCTGCCAAAACATAACTCTCAATAATGGCTTTTTTGTCGAATCGACCGAGATCCATCATCTGAAAATATAAATCATGGCTTTCAGCATATTTTTTTACGAGAACATCCTTATTTCTATAGCCGGCCGGTATTTGCGAGAGCTCATATTGATAATCAAAACTGCACAAAGAAGTACCGTTAACAGGCGTGGACGTACCAATAGTGCTGACAGGAGCAATGGTCTGATCAAGATGGTTTTCATCCATCAACCAGCTTACGTACACATTTTGAAACAGGCGTCGGTAATAATTTAGCGATTCCCCGTTTATCGTTTCTTTGAATGTATCCTGCCGGATGTCATCAAACAGATCATTCACCGTATATACTTCTTTCCCTTGATTTTCAAGTTCGCTGTTCAACAAAAACATCAGCTTACCGTCGTTAATTAAATTTCCCCGGAACGAAGAGTAATATAACTGCTCAATATAATCAGATGGAGTTACAATTCGGCGAACCATCCCCTGGTACTGTTTCCGGACGATATTAAGCTTACTCCCCAGTTCATCATTTTCTAACCAAGTGGGAATAGCACGATATTGATCAAGTAAAAAACGAACGGCCTCTTCCTGTTTTTC
>JAFGWN010000211.1 GCA_016937115.1 Balneolaceae bacterium
CGTTACCGCGACTTGCAGCAGAAGTGGGCGGAAAGAAAACAGGCTAAAGAGAATTTGATCGAGAATGAACTCACGGAATTTAATGCGCTTTTTGAGGAGTATGAGATACCGGCGGTAATTACATCTGCAGAATAAAAATTGCCAAAGAAAATTTATTTTAGCCAAGCTGAAGAATAAAGGATAATCAAGTGCAGTTTAACAAGAATTGGCATCGGAAAAAATATAGGCTGTAATGCTCTTATAGAATTCCTATTTTTAGCGCATGAACACAACCGGATTTATTGCCAGGCGCTATCTTTTTTCAAAAAAACATGTTTCACTGATATCAACGTTAACGATGATCAGTGTGACGGGGGTTACCATTGGTACGGCGCTGCTTATTATTGTGCTTTCTGTTTTTAATGGTTTCTTCGAGGTGATTAAAGGCCTGCTGCTGAATAATGATCCGGATATTCGTATTGAGTCGGCCGAAGGGCAGCCATTTGTTTATGAGCAAGATATCAGGCAACAGCTTCAGGATATTCCCGAGATAACAATTGCTTCACCCTATATTGCCGGGAAGGCATTACTTACCGCCGGCAAAAACACCGATCGGGTCGTAAGTGTTAAAGGTATTAATCCCCAATCATTTAACCAGCTCAATAATCTCGAAGAAAATGTAACCAGTGGAAAGTTGAGTTTGTCCGTACAGAACAAGCGCCCGGGCTTGGTGATGAGCGAGCAGCTGCTGGCCGATATGAATTTACAAATCGACCAGCAGGTGGCCTTGTTAAGCGCCAACGGAATGCGTAAATCACTTACCCAGTTTTCGGTTCCCCGTACCTATCGGTTCGATGTTCGCGGCGCCTATTCCATCACCCAAATTGTTGACAACCCCGCCGTTTATATCGATATGCGCGCAGCCCAGCGCCTGTTCGAATATAGAAATACCATTTCCGGAATAGATATAAAACTACAGGATAATGAGCAGGCGGAAGCTGTAAAAGCAAGGCTTGGCAACCAGCTCGGCGCGAAATATGAAATATCGACCTGGTACGATTTGCAAAAACCGCTCTACGATGTAATGTATCTCGAAAAATGGGGCGCGTATTTGGTTTTAATGATAATTGTGCTGGTGGCGGTGCTTAATATTGTCGGCTCGCTCACTATGATTGTCATTCAAAAAAACAGGGACATTGGTGTGCTGCTAACGATGGGATATACGCCGGCTCAGATCAAGCAGATTTTTGTAAAACAGGGATTCTATATCGGGTTGATTGGCTGTGGGCTCGGAGGCGCACTTGGCCTGCTGTTTAGCTGGCTGCAGCAGCAGTATGGGTTGATAAAGCTGTCGTCTGCATTTATAATTAACGCCTATCCGGTGAGTATTCATACCCTTGATATTGCAATTGTGCTGGCGGGAAGTTTGCTGCTGTGCTTGCTTGCAAGTTGGTATCCGGCTAAACGCGCGGCTACCATTGAGCCGGCCGACGCTGTGCGATTTGAATAAAAAAAAGGGAATGAGCTATCAAGCCCATTCCCAGAGGTATTATGGAGTCAAAATAAACAGGTTCGGTCAGGAACCTGCAAAAGTGTTATATCAGACACTTTTATGTTAAACGATAACGGCTAAAAAATATTATTCGCTTTTTAATCCCAGCTTTTTGCAAATTTTTGCCAGGTCTTTTTTCTCTTGCCTGGTAAGCGGCGCAAACTCTTGCCGGATGTGATTTAGGTGTTGTGGGAAAAAAGAAGTAATAAACTCAGATCCTTTTTCTGTCAGATGAATGAGCATAGCCCGCCGATCGTTGGGATCCTGCTGGCGCTCAACAAGGTTGAATCTTTCGAGGTTGTCAATAACCAGGGTAATATTCCCCCCGCTTTTAAGCAGCTTTTCTCCAAGCGTTTTTTGGTTCAGCGGACCTAAATGATGAACAGCTTCCAGTACGCCAAACTGGCTTACCGTTAAATCAGCTTCGGCCAGGTGCTTATTTAGCCTGCTGTTTATAGATTCGGTGGCGCGCATCAGTTTTATAAAGGCATTCAGCGTTAATTGATCTTCCTTTTTGCCTTTGTAGTGGGTACCCATTCTAAATCTCCTGATAGTTTAATGTAGAATAATTAATGCTATATGTAATATAGGTATTGTGGAGTTTTAAAGCTATTACTGCTTTTTTCGAATAGTATCGGTTGGCGTTTGATATGTACTTAGCACGAGCGTTGAATCTCCGGCATTGCCTTCACCTAAAATAACAGTAAGTAAAGTTCCTTTTTTTAATAAAGGGGTAAATCTTTTTAATAAAACAGCCCCCATTGACATATTCAGTTCCGAGGCTCTGTTCACTGAAATTGGATCGCTGTGGGCGGGATACGATAATTTTTTTTCGAGTGATTTTCTTTTGTCTCTAACCGTGATCTTCTTTTTAAATGGCGCTGCATGAACCAATCTGAGGAGTCCTGAATCTGGGTTTCCTTCATAATCATCGCGGAGCATAAGAAACTGTGGTAAAAATCCATTAGGATCGGTTACTTCTGCTCCGGCCACAATTTTTTTAAGTCGATATGCTGTTGTTTCAGGGTTTACATCCATAGAATCATTGTATAAACCTGTTATAAGTAATGATTGATAGCTCTTGGGGCCCAATACAAAAAGATGATCCAGTACGATGTTTGTTTTTATAGCGTAAGCAACCCTATACTTCCCCGGTTGTAGCTTTATATATCCCGTTGGCTTGGCATAGCTAAGAGTCTGATTAATGGTTTTAAGGGAGTCGCGAACGGAAGTAATAGAAACGGTTGCTTCCTGAAAAGGTACCATTGAAACTACTTGAAGGCGGGCGGGAGCCTTCGTATCGGCAGAACAGCCAGCCATGATAACAAGCAGGCAAATTAGCACCCCAATTAAATCTTTTTTATGAGGGATTATTATCGCTGTCTGTCTGAACATTGTTGAGAATTGTTGGGCGTACAAAAATTACGATGAAGGCAAGGCCGGTTAAAATACTTAGCCCTACAGGAGCAATGAGAACCAGTCGCAGAATTAATATAATCATGATAATTGCACTCACAACTATACCGGTCCAGGGGATCCACTTTTGGCAATCAACCTCACGGATTGCAATGGCATTGACCGTTCCAAAGGTGAATAGAAAAACCAGGCTTGCTGACTCTACTAACGTTGACAACGATCCCGTAACTGCTAATAGAGCAGCCATAATACCCAGGATTATGATAGCCCGGTCGGGAACTCCGTTTTTATTCTTGTGTTCCAGCCATTTTGGTAGTTCGCCATCTTCGGCAACGCGTTCTGCAAGGTTTGCAGTAGAAAAGAGAGTAGAGTTGATTGCTGCAGACGTTGCAAAGGCGGCAGCTGTTACAAGTAACACAAGTCCTGGTATACCAATAGCTTCTTTTGCAGCGACTGCGAGAGAAACCTGCTTTTCAGTAATTATAGTGAGGGCGCCAGCAAGCGTAACAGCCCCTGCAGCTACAAGAGCATATAAAACAATTACAAATGCGACACCGGTAAGAATAGCCGGAGACAGGTTTTTTTTCGGGTTCTTAATTTCATTGTATTCATAAGTGAGAAGCTGAAACCCTTCATAGGAAACAAAGATCGCTGCAGCTCCAATAGGTGCACTCCAAATGCTGCGCGGTTCAACGCCGGCCATTAGCTGTAAATAATCAAAGTGGAGCAGTCCATAACCGGCAAGAAATACGAGTGTAGCGAGGTTGGTCCACACGATGAAGATTTCGACTGCGGCCAGCTTGCCCACCCCCATTAGGTTAAGGCCAATAACAAAGCCGACGATCCCTATTGCAAGCAAGCGGGTAGGCCAGGTTCCCCAGTCCATTCCATAGGAGATATAATGGCCGAAGGCGAAAGCATAAAGTGCAATCGTAAGGACATAGCCGATGATGAGCATCCAGGAAAGCCCGCCTGCAAATCCTTGTTGATTAATTTCGCGCAGATATTCAAAGGCTCCTCCGCTTTCTTCGAAATGAGTGGCCAGTTTTACATAGCTATACGCAGAGGTAATGGCAACAACGCCGGCAATCAAGAAACTGAGCCAGCTCCATTGAAGTGCAACCGCAACAACAACACCGAGCGCGGTATAGATGCCTCCCCCCACCATGCCACCGGTAGCGAGGGACCAAACGGAAGCAAAACCAAGACTATTTTTATTCTGACCTTCAGCCAAAAAGAAAAAATTACTTTAATAGAACTGAAGCAATGTAGCTAAAAAGCCGGGCAATGTTAAGTTTGTGGTATCAAGAAGCTATGATGGGTTACTTGCTTTTAACATGGGCGAAATTGCGTTTACCAACTTTTAGTGTAAACGCTGTATCATCGCTGAACGTAATGCTATAGCCTTTATTGGTAATTTTATTATCATCGATAGATACACCGCCCTGTTTCATCAGGCGTTTGGTTTGGCCGTTGCTTTCGGTGAATCCCGTATCAGAAATGATATCGAGCAGGCGCACTTCTTTGCCGCTTTCATATTCGAGTGTCGGGGCGTCGTCGGGAATTTCATTCCCAATCACCGTCTGTTCAAAATGCTCGCGCGCTCCGGAAGCGGCTTCTTCACCATGGTACATCGCCGTGATGATCCTGGCCAGTTCGTGTTTGGTGTCGCGCGGATTTTTCTCGGCTTTTTCTTTATAAGCCGAAAGCTCGTTTACCGGCACGTCAGTAACGAGCTCAAACCACGGATATATCAGTTCGTCCGGGATAGACAGTACCTTTCCGTACATGTCGTTGGCCGATTCGGTGATACCGATGTAGTTGTCGTACGATTTCGACATTTTCTTTGTACCGTCGGTACCCACCAAGAGTGGCATCATCAGGGCGATTTGAGGATCCTGACCGTCATCTTTTTGCAGCTCGCGTCCTACCAGCAGATTGAACTTTTGGTCGGTGCCGCCCAGCTCCACATCCGACTTTAAGTGAACTGAATCCTGCCCCTGTGCCAGCGGGTACAGGAATTCGTGCAGTGAAATCGGTTCATTATTGTTGTAGCGCTTGGAGAAATCATCCCGTTCAATCATGCGGGCAACGGTCAGTTTTGAGGTAAGTTTAATCACATCCTGAAAACGCATATCGCCGAGCCACTCAGAGTTGTAGACAATCGTGGTACTGTCGGGATCCAGGATTTTCGTTGCTTGATCGAGATAGGTTTGTGCATTTTCAATAATCTCTCTTTCGGTGAGGGCCGGACGCGTTTTGTTCTGCCCGGTAGGGTCGCCGATAAGCGCGGTAAAGTCACCGATAATAAGAATGGCTTCATGGCCGAGGTCCTGGAACTGCCGCAGTTTGCGCAGGATCACCGAGTGGCCCAGGTGCAGGTCGGGCCGGGTGGGGTCGCACCCCAGCTTAATCTTTAGCGGCGTGTCCGTTTCTCGGGATTTCTTCAGTTTTTCAATAAGTTCTTCTTCCGGGACGATCTCCACCGTACCGCGACGGATAACGTCCATTTGCTCTTCGACAGGTAAAAATGACATAAGTCAGATCAAAAATTTATTCGGTGATTGGAAAGTTTTCAATTGGATTGTACTTGTTCAATGTGTTTTGGATGGTACGCGAAAAATTCTCCGTAGCTACGGCGTTGTATGCCCAGGGCGCCAGGTAGATCACATAAGAGTAAGAAACAGATTTTTCGCGAGATTCTTGTGAAGGCTGATTGAAGCCGGCCAGAAGCAGCAGAATAGCGCTCACAATAATACCCCCTTTAAGCAGACCAAAGAAAAAGCCGAGGATGCGATTTACAATATTGAGCCTGACAACTTCCAGAAAACGGCGCAGAATGTAAGCAATTAATTGTATCACAATCACCGTTCCAAAAAAGATGATGGCGCCGGCCACAAATGGCAGATAGCTTGGATTGCCCTCGATTAGCGGGCGGATATAGTCCGCCACTTCATCCATATAATGAAACGTAAGAAATACGGCTAAAATAATTCCTGCAATGCCCAGCACTTCGCCGATCAGCCCGTTGCGCACTCCCCGATAGCAGAAGTACAGAATGGGAATAAAAATAAGGAAGTCGAGGAGGTTCATAAATTTTAGTGCATCAGGAGAGTTCTTCTTTAACCACCTTGCTGACTTTAGATCCTTCGGCTTTTCCCTTTAAGTCCTGCATCATAACGCCCATCACGCGCCCCATATCGGACATATCTTGGGCGCCAAGTTCATCAATTTTTTCCTGAACGGCTTCGCGAATTTCATCCTCGGAAAGCATTTTGGGCAGGTATGATTCGATGATTGCCAGCTCTTCCCGTTCGTTCTGGGCCAGGTCTTCACGGTCGCCCTCTTCGAATTGCTCAATCGATTCTTTCCGCTGTTTGGCCGCTTTCATCAGCACTTCAACCGCTTGCTCGTCGCTGAGTTCTCCTTCGCCTCCTTTCCGCTCGCTGATTTCCTTTTCCAGCAGTTTCGATTTAAGCGAACGCAGCACCCGCAGGCGATCTTTTTGCTTCTGCTTCATCGCTTCTTTCAGGTCTGCCATGATTTGGTCTTTCAGTGCCATTTGTCTCTGTGCGTTTAGAGTTGGGATGAGACGGTAAGGTAAGCAAAAAAAAAGGTTCCACCCGAATAAACGAATGCAACCTTATAAGCCGTAATGGTAAAAACTACGACTTATTCTCGTTGATATATTCCTTTACGCTATCCTGGTCAACCATCGACTCTTTGTAGGCAAACTTGTTGTTGCCCAGCTTGGTTGAGATAATCACTTTTGCCATTTTACGGTGCGTACCCTTGCGTGCCTGGGCGTCGTCACCAAATACTTGTTTCTTTGCCATGGTTCTACCGGTTTCTCTATTTAATTTCTTTGTGAACGGTGTGTTTCTGCAACACGGGATTGTACTTTTTCAGCTCCAGCCGATCAGGGGTATTGCGACGATTTTTGGTCGTAACGTACCGCGATGATCCCGGCTTTTCCGTGCATTCTAAAATAACTTGAATTCTGTTTCCTTTTGCCATAAATCTTGTTGTTATTGCTTATCCGTTAATTGTGGCTTCTTGTCCTGTCGCGGAAAAACCCTTCACAATTAACAAATTTAGATGTCTTTCTGAAGTGTTCCTTTCTTCCGGGCTTCTTTCAGCACCGCGCTAATTCCTTTTTTGTTGATGGTGCGAAGCGTTTTTGCTGAAACCTTAAGCGTTACATACCTGTCTTCTTCAGGAATATAGAACTTCTTCTTCTGCAGGTTCTGCTGAAATTTATGCTTCGTTTTGTTATTTGACTTTGAGGAGCGGTAGCCGTTCAAAGCGCCTTTTCCTGTAATATCATCTTTGCGTGCCATAGGAGTCGTCCCGGTAAAAGGGTCAGTCGTTTAATTTTTCAGTAACAGACCGGAAAAATAGGAGTATTTTTAAAAAATATCAATGTTTCTTTTAACCTAATTTTTGTTGCGCTTTGCTTGTAGAAAACGATTCATTTTATATAAATTATGCCGAATTAACCGAAGGATAATTACAGGCTATACGGCACCATCTTTTTTTGTTGAAGTAATACCGTGCCTTTCTTTGATTTTGCTTTTTTATACCCTATTTTCAGGCGTCTTCATCATTATTTATAACCTTACTCACAACTATTTTTATGGCAAAGAAATCAGGTTCTGATTACAGGGCGGAAAACATTCAGGTTTTAGAAGGGCTGGAGGCGGTTCGAAAACGTCCCGCTATGTATATCGGAGATGTCGGTCAGCGCGGGCTCCATCATCTTATCAACGAAGTTATTGACAATTCTATTGATGAAGCAATGGCCGGCTATTGCGATGAGATAGAAGCGACCATCAATGTGGACGGCTCGATGACTATTAAAGATAATGGTCGCGGCATTCCGGTTGACGAGCATCCGAAAATTAAGTTGCCGGCTGTTGAGGTAGTACTAACTAAGCTGCATGCGGGCGGTAAGTTCGATAAAGATACCTATAAAGTTTCGGGTGGTTTGCACGGCGTTGGCGTTAGTTGCGTAAATGGGCTTTCAGCGCATTTCTATGCTGAGGTGCATCGCGATGGGGAAATTCACGTGATGGAATTTGAGCACGGTAAAACGGTACAGCCTCTGAAAGTAAAGGGTAAGACGGATAAGACAGGCACTATTATTAAGTTTAAGCCTGATCCGACCATCTTTACCCAGACCACCGAATTTAAGTTTGATATTGTTGCAGAACGCATGCGCGAGCTGGCATTTCTTAATCCTGAAATCACTATTACGCTTACCGATGAGCGGGAGGAAGACCTTAAAGAAGTTTTCCATTACGAGGGCGGGGTAAAAGACTTTGTGCAGTATTTGGATGAAAGCCGCGAATCGCTGATGGATGAGCCGATGTATATTACAGGGGAAGTCGACGATGTGCCGGTGGAATTGGCCATCAGTTATAATGGCAGTTACTCCGAAAATGTCCACTCCTACGTTAATAATATTAACACGCGCGAAGGCGGCACGCATATTTCAGGTTTTCGGCGCGCACTTACCCGTGGAATGAAAACCTATGCCGAGAACAACCGATTGTTAAAAACTACAGTAGGGATTTCTGGTGAAGACTTTCGGGAAGGCATGACGGCCGTGCTGAACGTAAAAGTGCCGGAGCCGCAGTTTGAAGGACAGACCAAAACAAAGCTCGGTAACTCGGAGGTACAAAGCGCTGTTGAGGTTATCGTTTATGAAAAACTGAAAGATTACCTGGAGCAAAACCCGAAAACGGCCAAAAAGATTTTAAATAAAGTAATTCTTGCTGCTGAGGCCCGGGAAGCAGCGCGCAAAGCCCGAAAGCTTATTCAGCGCAAGAGTGCGATGAGCGGCGGCGGGTTGCCCGGCAAGCTGGCCGACTGTTCCATCAACGATTCGGAACATTGCGAAATTTACCTGGTGGAGGGTGATTCTGCCGGCGGTTCAGCAAAAATGGGAAGAAATCGAAGTTTTCAGGCGATACTTCCCCTTCGCGGTAAGATCTTGAACGTGGAGAAAGCGAAAATCAATCGTATTCTGGAAAACAATGAAATCCAGGCGATGATTACGGCACTGGGTGCCGGTGTGGGACATGCAGAGGAAGATTTTGAACTCGAAGACCTGCGCTATCATAAAATTATAATTATGACGGATGCGGACGTCGATGGCTCTCACATCCGAACGCTGCTACTAACGTTTTTCTACCGCTATATGAAACCGCTGATTGAAGGCGGACATGTTTATATCGCTACACCCCCACTTTATCGCATTTCGTACACGGGTGGAAATATTGAATACGCCTGGGATGATGAAACCCGTGAAAAGATTGTGAAGGACCTCAAGAAACAGCGTAAAAAAGTTGACGTCTCCCGATATAAAGGTCTCGGAGAAATGAATCCCGAGCAGCTTTGGGAAACCACCATGGATCCCGAGACCCGAACATTGCAGCAGGTAACAGTTGAGAGTGCCGCCTCTGCCGACAAACTATTCTCTACGCTGATGGGGGGCGATGTGGAACCCCGAAGAGCTTTCATTGAGCGAAATGCCAAATATGCCACACTCGACATTTAGGAACCAACCGGCTATTGAGTGGCCCGAGGCCATTTAATGCGGAGAAACCAATACATACTAACTAATTAGTTAAAAGAAATATATAGTTCATGGCCAGAGAAAAGATTATACCTATTTCTATTGAAGATGAGATGCAGTCGGCCTATATCGATTACTCGATGTCGGTTATTGTATCTCGTGCCCTCCCGGATGTCCGGGATGGATTGAAGCCTGTTCACCGCCGTATTCTTTATGGTATGAGTGATCTGGGAATGCTTCATAACAGAAATTATAAAAAGAGCGCCCGTATTGTCGGTGAGGTTTTAGGTAAGTATCACCCGCATGGCGACTCTGCCGTGTATGATTCCATCGTTCGGATGGTGCAGGATTTTTCCCTGCGTTATCCACTGGTTGATGGCCAGGGTAACTTTGGTTCTATTGACGGCGATTCTGCAGCGGCTATGCGTTATACCGAAACACGCATGGAGCGCATCGCTGAAGAGATGCTGACCGACATCAATAAGGAAACGGTTGACTATCAAGCGAACTTTGATGATACCCTGCAGGAGCCGACGGTGCTGCCGGGTATGCTTCCGAACCTGCTTATTAATGGTGCCTCGGGGATTGCCGTGGGGATGGCGACAAACATGGCGCCGCATAATCTAACCGAAGTTATTAACGGTGTGGTTGCTCAAATAGACAACCCCGACATTGAAGTAAAGGAATTGATGGAGCATATCACCGCTCCCGACTTCCCAACTGGCGGTATTATTTACGGATACGACGGCGTAAAAGAAGCGTATGAAACTGGCCGCGGCAAGATAACCATGCGGGCCCGGGCTAGTACAGAAGAAATTCGTGGGAACCGGGAACAGATTGTAATCACTGAAATTCCCTATCAGGTTAACAAAACCACACTCATTCAAAAGATAGCCAAGCTGGTATCGGATGAGAAGATTGATGAGATTTCTGAGATTCGTGATGAATCGGACCGGGAAGGCATGCGTATTGTTATTATTTTAAAGCGAAACGCAAATCCGGGAATTGTACTTAATCAGCTGTATAAATGGACTCAGATGCAGCAAACCTTTGGGGTGATTAGCCTGGCGCTTGTGCAGGGCCGCCCGAAAGTAATGGGACTTAAGGAGCTCATTTATCACTATATAGAGCACCGGATTGAGATTATAATTCGCCGCACTATTTATGATCTGGATCAGGCCGAAGCACGCGCGCATATTATAGAAGGATTGAAAATTGCGTTGGATAATCTTGATGAAGTAATCAAGACTATTCGTGCCTCGGACAGCCCACAGGAAGCAAACGAAGAGTTACGGCGAAAGTTTGCACTTACTGATATCCAGGCGAAAGCTATTCTGGATATGCGACTGCAAAAGTTAACGGGACTTGAGCGGGACAAGATTGATACAGAGTACGGTGAAATTGTAGACAAGATTGCCGAATACCGGAGTATTCTTTCAGACCGTGAAAAGCAGACGGCTATTATTAAAGAAGAATTGCTCGAAATAAAGGATAGGTATGGTGATGAGCGAAGAACAGAAGTCATTCACTCGGCCGAAGACTTTAGCGTTGAGGATATGATCGCCGATGAAGATGTGGTCGTAACCATCTCAAACAAAGGGTACATTAAGCGGATGCCGGTAAGCGGTTATCGTCGTCAACGCCGCGGAGGCAAGGGAATGAAAGGCACGACGACAAAAGATGAAGAATATGTCGAACATTTGTTTGTAGCTACAAATCATAATTATATCCTTTTCTTTACTGAAAAAGGCCAATGTTACTGGTTAAAAGTCTATGAAATTCCGGAAGGGTCGCGCTTGTCGCGCGGCCGGGCTATTGTGAATCTGATTGAGATTGACAAAGATGATTCGATCAAGACGTTTGTTCCCGTGAAGACACTGGATGATGAAGACTACATTAATGATCATTCCATTATTATGGCGACGCGTGAGGGGCAAGTGAAAAAGACGACCCTTGAAGCGTATAGCCGTCCGCGCAGCAATGGAATTATCGCCATCAATATTAAGGAAGGTGATGCCCTGTTGGGTGCGGCACTGACCGATGGCGACAGCACCATAATCCTGGCCAATAAAAAAGGACGGGCCATCCGCTTCCATGAGGAAGATGCCCGCGAAATGGGGCGCAATACCTCGGGCGTGAAGGGTATGGACCTGGGCAAGGATAACGAGCTGGTGGATATGGTAGTGATTAAGAATACGCACGGAGCCACGGTGTTAGCCATCTCCGAAAATGGATATGGAAAACGTTCACTGGTTGAAGATTATCGCGAGCAGAGTCGCGGTGGTAAAGGCGTCATTACGTTAAAAGTAACGAAGAAGACCGGAGAACTGATCGCACTCAAAGAAGTATCGGATCATGACGACCTGATGGTCATTACCGAAGGCGGTAAAGTAATTCGCATGAACTGCGGCGGCATCCGAACGATGGGCCGCAACACACAAGGCGTTCGTATTATGCGCCTCGACGATGACCAGCAGATCGCCGCAATTACCCGCGTGGTGAACGAGGACGAAGACGATACGGTCTAACGTTTAAGACTCCGTTTATGAATCATGAAAAATGCCGCCTTTTACAAGGCGGCATTTTCTATTTTAAGCTGAAAAATTATATGTTTGCCAACTAACCCGAACGTTTTTGGGATCAGGATTTGGCATTCGATTTATTCAGCATCTCTTTGAGTAATTGATTTCGTTTTTTGATCAGCTCATCCGGCCCGAGAATTTCAACCGTTTTCGGAAACTGTAGGAGCCACTCATTGATGAAATCAAGGTTATCAAACGAAAACCCGATCCGAAAAAAATTAGGATTTTCTTCTTTTTCCTTAAATATTTTAGCCGGCAGATTGGCCTCAAAACGGCTTAAAGCGGATGAATGTACTCTTACCTCTATTTCCGGGGAGGTCTCGTCAGAACGGAAAATAAGTGCCTCAGCGTCGATATCGCCGTACGGCACAAAATTTTCATCCAAAAGTTCAATATTGGCCATTTGATCGAGCACAAAATTGCGAACGGCATCTCTTTTGTGAGAAAAACCGATGACGTTCCAATGATCCCTGTAAAAAACAAGCACATACGGATCAACCTTTCGCTGGCTTTTTTCCTGATCTGATTTGCTGCGATATTCAAAGGCGATCGATTTATTCTCCGATATCGCACTACTAATTTGGTACCAGTTGCCGCCTTCCTTTTTTTCGGGACCGAAGTGAAGGTAGGGGTCCACGACTGTTCTCCGTTCCAGAGATTCCATAAA